>CAKUDE010000026.1 GCA_934645175.1 uncultured Oscillospiraceae bacterium | reverse complement strand
ATATGATCCTTCTCCCCTGCTTTAAGAATTGAGGCAAGCGAGTTTTCCACGGAGAAACCACAGAACACAATCGTATTACGACTGTCCGGCAGCACTGCCCCGCCCAAGCACGCGAGCGTCCGTTCGTCAGCATACCGAATTTCAGAGTCTAATTCTTCATAAGTCTTTCTTTGCCCGGTATTTCTCTCCTGTTGATTCATATTCCGATTCGGTTTTTGATCGCGCCGAATGCATACTGATTTCAGCTAAGTACTTGACCCGTATCTGATGTGCGGTTGAAATTCTACTGCTACGCGAAAAGCTCATAGTTCGTACAGGACACATCTTCTTGACCATCTGGCCGCCGACGGAGCCGGCCTCGCGGGAGGTCAGGTCGCCGTTATAGCCCTGCTTCAGGTTGACGCCGACCTCATTGGCGGCCTCCATCTTGAACTTGTCCATCGCATCGCGAGCTTCGGGAACATTGATCTGGTTGTTGTTCTTCATTGAAATCCATCTCCTTCATTCATTCTGGCGATCAAGTCAATCTTGATTGCTGCAATCGTAGTATTTCCCCGTGCAGTTGAATTATCGGTGGTATTTTTTGAGCGAATTGCAAGAAAATGAACAAATAGATTTCGATGATAAAATCAGCGGTAGAAAGCCCTAGCTTTCCTACGACGGCTCCGTCACCGGCGGGATAAAGTTTTCGATGGCGCTGCGCAGCTTCGGGTGGCGGATTACAAAATGAATGGCCGGTGCGTTCCCTTTGGAGACCATGGCCCATTGCCCCTCGTGGATGAGAATCTGCAGATTGCGGAAAGCGTGCGCGCCGGTCCGCTTCAGTGTGTAATTCGAATGCTCGCGTGCAAAAGCTTCGGACTGCTCCAGATGTGCGGCGTATTCCTCCGGAAGATAGGGAATGTCCATTTCACAGAAGGCGCCGGAGAGCTCCAGAACCGGCGGGCGGGCGGCAAAGTCCTGTGCCGAAACCAGGGGTATCTCATCCTCGATGCTTTCCGCGCAGAGAATATCTTCCACACGCTTCTGCTGCGCGGCAGCATGTCGGATAATGGCCTCGCGCTGTTCCGCCGCAACGCCGTAACGTGTAAGAATCTTTTCCAAAAGCTCGATGCGAATGGTATAAAGCGGAAGCGTAGAAAGAATACTCCTCCGTTTTCCCGCCTTTGCCGCATCGGCAAAAAGAAATGTATTCAGCTCGGATGCACGGTCGCTGCGATAAATGTCCATCAGAGGATAGGCGTTGGAGAGCAGCGCCTCGGCGCGCTTGGCATAGTATTCCACCTCTTTTTTGGACTTGGTGAGATAGTATTTTCCGTCAGCGTGATGTCCGGCAATGGCCTCGCCGGAAAGAGCAACGGCGCCCGAGACCTTTAAAAAATGGAGAAAAACGTTATTCTGGACATTTTTAAGATAGTACGGAGAAATCTGCCCCGTCATATACATCGGAATCCAGCTTTCGAGGCCGAGCATCATTTCGTCGAAGGATCGGTCAAGATTGTGGATCTGATTCAGGTGCAGTCCTTTTTTCAGCATCATCGCCATGCCGAACATCCACTTTTTCGGAAACTCCGCATCCTTGGCCATTTCTTGCAGCGGCATATCGCTATACATGGTTACCGGAGCCGTAGAGCGCGAGAGGACGGTGGCCTTCAGAAAATCCAGCTCGCTTTCCATCATTTCCTCCAGTCCAAAGTAGGTCTTTGAGGAGGGAAGCTGGAACGGCAAGGACGGAACCTTCAGCTCGTCGAAATGAATGGCTTTGATATACTCATTGAGATTGAATTCGTCGAGCTTGTTCAGAAAGCCCGCAACACTGTCGTTTCCGGCATCACGCGGCGGACATTCCAAAAGCCAGCCTCGCAAAAGCGTATACCTGACGGATTCATCGGTCAGTTCGTCCGCTTCGCGGCCGAGGAGTCCGGCAAGTGCGGCCAGCTCGGAGGAGTTCTTCAGCTCACGGGCGACAAAGGAAGCGATTGCCCTGGCAAACTGCTCGGAATCGGCGGGACGTCTGGAACCGTTTCGGATACGAAAGATCGTGGAAGCGTCATAGCTGGTATATTTGCACAGCCGTGTGACGCTGATATTAAGTGCGGTAATCAGTGTGTTAAAATTCTGACGCAGCGTTTCCTTATCCGTTACAACAAAGTCCTCGCAGGCGAGAAAACCGTTGTGCACCATCTCTGCGGAAAGCTCTGTCAGACCCCGGTTCGCAGCAAGCTGCGTAATTGCAGCGCAAAGGCGGGCGAAGCCCTCGCTGCCGAGCTCGGGAACACGCTCTCCGCTTCGATATCGGCTGAGCGTCGCCGCCGATATACCGGATAAACTGCAAATATCCTTTGCCGAACAGGACAATTGTTCGATATGGACATTCAGTTGCTCGCTGAATTTCATGGATATTCACCCCATTGAGATGTTTGATGCCGTCATTATACAGCATTCCCGGAAGGCGTGGAAGTACCTGTGAAAAACTAATTTCAAAAACGGAGCACAACCGGAAGGTTGTACTCCGTCCCAACAGTCATTCAGGAAGCGTATCGGCCGGCTTGCTCTCGATACCGAATTCCAGTGTTTCGCGAACAAAATGCGCCTGTATCCGGTTTTCCGTTACCAGAACGGACTCCTGATGGAAGAATGCGCACAGGTCTTTGGCGATATCGTCGACTACGGCTTTGTCTGCGTCGATCAGGGTAAGAACCAGGCTCGTTTCCCGAGCATATTCTCCGCTTTCATACACATACCCGCCCTCCTGCACATTGAAGGAAAAGGGCACCTTATAGGAGTAACACACGTTACGGAGCACCTTGACATACTTTTCGTTTTCAAAGAGCTGCGTGTTTGTAGTTACATCATTCAGTCCGATGTAGATCTTTGACTCAACCATAGCCAATACTCCCCCTTCGATACGCGTCCGATTCATCCCGGTTTTCCGGCGCTTTACCTGCAGATTATACCATACGAAGAGGCTTATCTCAACGCACTTTCCTCATAAATTCGCATTTTTCGAAAATATCGGCCAAAAACGGATCCCTTCAGGGCTTTATTTCTGACAGTCGGTTGATTGCGGCCAGTACAGGCAGCGCTCCGTCAGAAGTTCGAAGGGCACGATATCCCCCTCCGCGACCTTAGCGGACTCCGGCAGCACAGCGCGCAGAAGCGGTGCATCCGCCGAGCAAAGGGACTGCAGCATAACTACAGTACCGTTCAGGTCGTGGATGACGCGGGCGATCCGGGCAGTCGAATCCCCCTTGAGCAAAGTGACGGCATCGTCCGGGACGGCGACCGTAACGCACTGCGTGTCGGGATGCAGCGGCAGGACAAGCTCCCAGCCCTCCAGACGGATACCGTCCGGGAAGCAGCGTCCCGACAGAAAGAGGGGACACAGCCTGCTTCTGAACCTTCCGGGTTCCGAGAAGGCGGCAAGAGAGAACCTGGCTGCCGTGATCGGAACTCTGGAGCACGCGATGCACATGATCGCAGCCGAGGGACATGAGCCCGTGCGCCGACCGTAGGCCGGCGCCTTTGCAGCACCCAAATCACCCGTTTTGGCAGCGAAAACGAATCGACCAAAACCGTACGGACAACAAAAAGCTCCCTCTGATGTGGTTCTATTACCCCACATCAGAGGGACTTTTCCCATTTTAACCGGTTCGGTTCACACCTTACCGCTCTGCTTTTCCCCAACGGCGCAACGGAATTCACATTGTTGTCGGTTTACTGTATTTTGTCGTGCTATGCTGTAATTTAAGTTTGAGTAAAAAGCAAGTCGCATATACTGTAACATATGCCACTGGCCAAAGGCACGCGGAAAGAGGTAAGCCGTACATTCGGCGAATCTGCGAAAGTAATCTGGCATATCAGCGCAAATACACTGTTTTGGCGAGCGTGTACACCTCCCCATATACAATTTTTCAGTATCTAAAAATGCGCACTCTGTATCATCGTATACTGAACACAGAAAGTCAAATACGTCATCTCGGGTACAGATGGGACAGTTTTCAAATACAGAAGATTTTGAAAATGTCAGAAACGAAGCCGTTTCTTTGTTGTCAGTACTTTCCCATGTATTATGCGTTGCAGAAATACTATCTGCAATCTCGCGAAAGGTCATCGGCTTTCTGCAATTCAGCACTTGCCAAACATCTTCCGGCAGGATATCGGTTGTAACCATTTCTTGGTATGCTGTTCTTGTGAGGTAAGCATTAGGGATATTCGATAAGAAGACACCAGTCTTCCACTGCGCAGCATCGAGCCGATTCAACAGCTCGCTGCATGTGAAAAGAACACGTTTCAAGCCCATGCTTCTAACCCGGTTATTATCAAAGAAAAGGCTTCCGCTTCGTTTTTGGAAAAGGCATTCTCTTCCTTCCTGCGTCACACATGGCATCGGCTGATAGTCTTCGAATATGAACCCCTCCGGCAATATCAACCAGCCGCACTCCGTAACTGTTGCCCGTTCGTCTCCCCATCCGCATAGAGCGGCAACTCTGTTCTGGCTTGCATAGTGTTTCTCAACAACCCTTTGAGCAATGCCATAAAAGCGCGCAGGAGCCCGATATTCAAAACATGGTACACGTCCATGTGCCCAGACGAACTCTTCGCGCAGCGAAAACCCATCTTTTCTAAGCGGTTTCCCACATTCGGGACAATCCTTTTCCGGCAAATCCATTCCGACTACGGTTGTCGGTTCCTCTCGGTAAAATCCGCAGTCAGGACAGTAGTAATGTGCCGGCATTGGGTTCAACTCATGGTCTCCCAGCAGATAAATAAATATCGAGTTGGCATCAACACCGGCAAGATAGAGCTTACAATTCACGCCTTTGGCAGCATCACTAAGCTCCTTAAACAGCAGGAAATCGTCAAGAATATCCAACCTGTCCGACTCTATCAGACTTTTCATCTCCCTAGCCAGACGTTTAGTAAGCTCATCCGGGACTCCCGCAGGATAGAGGAATTTCAGCGACTCACCACAGGCTCGGCGGAGTTCTGTTATCATGCTGTCCCACCTTGCATTGCGTAAAACGTTTGATCGGTCAGTGGATCGACCGTCGACTTCCTTTGGCAGTTTATTAACGTCAATTGGATATGTTTTCATGTTCATTCATCCTTTCTTCTACCCCATTCCCTAAATGAGGATTCTACTCTTCCGATAAGATAGCACAACACCCTGTGCATTTATCTGCACAGGGTGTTGTACGTACTCACTTCAATCTCACTCTATCCGAAGTGCGTTTGTAAACATGCCGCCCGTCCGCCATTCGGCCACTCCATTGGAATACGCCGACAAAGCGGTAGGCATTTTCGCCAAGTTCATCCTTGCTTTTTGCAAAAGTAGCCCTCGGTCTGTTTATATGCTCGCTTGATATTTTTAGCGACATGTTCTCATTATACTCAATAATTGTCGACCAATCGGCGGCAAGTTCATTGACCCATCCATGAGACTGGGCTTTTTTTGAACCATCGGGCAAATGAATTGCCAATTTGGGGCACCAGAGCATAAAATCCGAATCTATACGAAAGTAGCATCGTTGGATACGGTAGGTTTCCTCTTTGCCAAAGCACTTTTTGCAAACCTCTGAGATCGTAGTAAAAGAATAGGCATCTTCCACGCTCAAAACCCCTTTTTGTTGTATTAACCCCCATTTTTCATTGGAAGAAAGCCATGGGGAGAGAAATTCTCCCTTTTCCGCAATCTTTTGTCTGATTTCTTTTACAATCTCACGAATACAAGCATGTAGATCATCTGCGTTAAGTGTTGCATCGACGCGGCGAATTACCACCTCATCCCCATTGCACGCCGAAAGTGTGTGCACAAGGTCTATTTCTCGTTGCACATCTCTCGCGGAATTGTTTTTGTGGTACGCCTCATCGCACTCTATACCGTAGCTGATCTGCGGGAAATAGAGGTCAATCAACGCATATCCGTTTGGTCGGCGGACATACTGCTGTGATACCGGTTGGATGGCTAAGTCATCAAGTCTAGCCCAAATGGCGTTTATAACATAGTTTTCCATGTCCTTTCTCCTGGTGTGTTGCGAAAATGTCCGGTAAAGGTATTCCTGTTTCCAGTTCTCTTTCACACTCATGTCCATCCTCCTCTTTAGCGCAGATAACGATTTTTCTTCAAACTTTCTATAACTTCATCCCGTAGCCAAGTAGGTTCTGCAATTTCCACATATGGCAGATATTGCAAAGCCCAGAACTTCACACCTCGTGGAGGGGCTGTGAAGCTTGCAGTAAAATCGTCTATCCCCCGCTCGTATATCTGTATATCTGTACCAAAACGTTCGAGTACATCGTCAATGATCACACGAGCGCAATGCATGACAATGCGCTCCGGTGCGCCGACATAAGCATAGACAGCATCTCTTGCTTCCTGGCGGATAGCAGCAGTTTCACTACAGCCCTCATTTAAAATCCGAATATTCTTCATTCGGTCAATACGGTAGAGTCTCGTGTGTAGGTCGTGATCAGGGACACAAATAAGGTAATATCGTTCGTTCATGTAAATCATTTCATAGGGGCTGAGGGTGTAAGTGTTCGTCTCATGTTGCTTTTTGTCCAGTCCATAGTGAAGATAATCAAACTGTATCTTTTTCTTCCGATCTATGGCCTCATCAATTTGCTCAATACTCCAGAACACCTGTCGGTTATCTGTCTTGCGCTCCCGGCGTGCGATAGTTAGATAGCGATACCGTTTTCGCTGGTGGATGCTAAGTTGTTTTTGGAGTTTTTGGACAAGGTGCTCAGTTTGCCTTGCTGGAATGAACGGGAAAGAATACACTGCATCTGTCAACAGCAAGACTTCCGACTGTTCCAGCTCACGGCTGCGGAGAAAATAACCAATGCCGTTTTCTTCATAGGCAGAGATATCATAACCTAACTCTGTCAGCAAAGCAATTCCACCGTAAATGGTACGACGGTCGAGCTTTATATCATAGAGAGACTGCATCTTTGCAATTATTTCCCGCATAGGTAAGATATGCTCTGCATCCGAATACTCCTTCAACACTTCCAAAATGCAAAGTATATTGGCTTTTTCTGTCAGCATAGTGCAGTTTCACCTCGCGAAAATTTTGTAGCACTGTTCTCTTTATTTTAAGTATAGCAGCAACCAGAACATTTGTATAGCTATCGAATAAGGAAAATCTAAAAATTCGATAAAAGTCAGTCAAAGAGACAGGCTCGTCTGAACCTGTCTCCTAAGTCACCGGAGCCCCGTGGGGCTCCCGTTTTCTCACTTTTTTCTGTGCACTGCGGTCAGTTTACATCCTCGATCAGACCGTAGCCGCCGTCCTTACGCGCGTAGACAACGGCAAAGGCGCCGTCGTTCTCGTCGTCGCGGAAGGCAAAGAAGCTGTGCTCCAGAAGATTCATTTGCAAAATAGCCTCCTCGCGGGTCATCGGCTTCATCGGGAACTGCTTGATACGGACGATGTCGAAATCGCGTTCCTCTTCGACCTCCGGTGCAAAGGACGTCACCTCAACGCTGCGGGTAAATGCGTCCTGACGCAGACGGCGCGCAAGGCGTGTCTTATTCTTCCGGATCTGGCGCTCGATGGTCGCAACAGCGGCATCGATCGAGGCATACATATCCGAAGTCGCTTCGCTTGCGCGGAAATAGGTGTTGGCGGCATGGACCGTAATTTCTACAATATTACGGTCCTTTTCGACAGAAAAGGCGACAAGGGCCTCCGCGTCGTCGCGGAAAAAGCGCTCAAGCTTCATCACCTTTTTTTCGGCATAAGCATGGACGCTGGCGGGCAGGCTGACTTTTTTCTCTGAAAACTGGAATTTCATTTGAGTCGCTCCTTTCAATTTATGTGGCACTTGCTGGTTGTATTATAGCACAGTTTAAATAAAAAATCAAGCATCTTCTTTCGGTTTTGCTAAAAGTTCATCCATCACCGCATGATAGATCGTTTCGGCTTTGATACGGAATGCGCGGGCCAAACGCACTCCCTGTTTCTGCGTCGGCGCCATCAGCTCAATATGCAGAAGCTCACCGACTTCGTCGTTGAGCCGCAGATCAACGCGATAGCTCCCGTTTTCCGGCTCGACCGTAGCCTTGACAAATTCGCTGCGGCGCGTCTCGCGGTTAAAGCGATCGACCGCTTCAAGCGCACGCTGCATCACTGGATAGGCAATAGCATCCTTTGTGATCTCGCAGGTTGAACGCCCCTTTTCGGTAATTATGTACCGTCCGCCATCGAGCTGCTCCAGGTGGCCCGTTTCAACCATCTCGGGCACCGCTGCGGACAGGTCAAAGTAGCTCAGCTTATCGTCCTGATAGGAAAGCTCATAGATCTTTTGCAGGTCAACAGGATAGGCAACGTGCGACATTACAAACAGAACCAGCAGCTTTACATCCAGCATGTCCTGAATAAAGCCTCGCGCTTCCATAAAAACACACCCTTTCTGCTTCCATTATAACGCACGCGGAGAAATTTGACAACCGTTTTTCACCGCTTCCTTCAAATTCGCATAGATTGATTGCAGAAAGGAGGCGGGATCATGAATGATCCGCTCTGGTTCATCGGCGGCGATGCGCGAAGCCGCCACGCCGCCGCTTATCTGTCCGAGCAAGGGACAGAGGTACATTGCCACGCGGTACCGGGGCTGCCGGACGAACCCCTGCCCGATGTGATCCGGGTACTTGCGCTCCCCTTTCCGTCGCTCTCCGGCGATAGGCTGCGCGGCAAAAACGCACTGCCCATCGCGCCCATTCTCGCACGGGTTGCGCACGGCGGTGTGATCTACGGCGGGAAGCTCGAAGCACTGCGCTACGAGCAGGCTAAGCTCGTTGACCTGTTCGGTGCAGAACCCATGAGCAGTCTGAACGCCGTTCCGACGGCGGAGGGTGCAATTCTTTTGGCGCTGCAATCGCTCGGACGCATACTCAGCGGCTCGCTCTGCCTTGTCTGCGGCTACGGCCGCTGCGGCAAAGTGCTGGCGCAAAAGCTTTCCGCACTCGGAGCGTACGTCGCCGTCACCGCGCGAAAGCCCGCCGACCTTGCGCTGGCACGGGCGCTCGGTCATGAGGCGGTATCTCTCGATTCGCTGCATGAATTGCACCGCTTTGACGCCGTATTCAATACCATCCCGTCGCCCGTACTGCCCGCAGAAGGCTTCATCGGGTTTTCAGGTCGGTATTTCGAGCTTGCCTCGCCCCCCGGCGGACTGGCCGACGGCGCCGGGAATGCACTCGGTGAGCATTTTATTGATGCACAGAGCCTTCCCGGCCGTTTCTTTCCCGTCACGGCCGGCAGGCTTTACGGCGAGGCCATCCGGAAGCATTGGAAGGAGGAGTTTTCATGAAACCTGTCATCGGCTTTGCGTTGTGCGGTTCGTTCTGCACTTTTCGCAAGACCATCGACGCCCTGCGCATCCTCGCGCAGGACTACACCGTTATCCCCATTCTCTCCGCAGCCTCGGCTGAAATCGACACACGCTTCGGCTCTGCGGCGAGCTTCCGCGCAGAGATCGAATCGATCTGCGGCGCACCCGTACTGACTACACTGAACGAGGTCGAGCCGTTCGGCCCGAAAAAGCAGCTTGAGCTGCTGGTCATCGCCCCATGTACGGGAAATACACTGGCAAAGCTCTCCGCAGGCGTCGCTGACACCGCAGTGACGCTCGCCTGCAAAGCACATCTGCGCAACGGCCGCCCGGTCGTACTCGCCGTTTCCACAAACGACGGTCTGGCAGCAAATGCGGAAAGCATCGGACGTCTGCTCGCGCGGCGGCATTTCTATTTTGTCCCCTTCGGGCAGGACAGTCCGTTCGGCAAGCCCTACAGTCTGGTCGCCGACCTGGAAAAGCTGCCGGAGACGGTCACACAGGCCCTTGCGGGTCGCCAGCTTCAGCCGCTTCTGATTGCCAAATGAAAAGCGGCTCTCCCCGCAAGGGGAGAGCCGCCTGCTTTCTGTCATAGCCGCGCCGCCGGGGAAGCGCATCGCGGAAGTCCGATCCGTTCAGGCGTTGTTCGCTTTGATCTCCACGGTCCTCCCTCCGAGATTCTCATAGATTCGATGGGAAATGGAGAGCACCGTACGTCCCTCGGAGGCCCGACGCAGCGCTTCCAGCACCCGCGCCTCGGTTTCCGCGTCGAGATTTGCCGTAATCTCGTCAAGCAGCAGCACCGCCGGATCTGCCGCTGCGGCACGGGCAATGGACAAAAGCTGCCATTCTCCCTGTGAAAAGATGCCATCCGTACATACGGTGGCATAGCCCCGGGGCATAGCCGCGATGGCATCATCGATCCCGGCGAGCCTTGCCGCATGGTGCGCCATTTCTTCGGTCACGGCAGGATCGGAAAGTGTGATCTGCTCCAGAACCGTTCCCGGAACGCGGGAGAAATGCTGCTCCACACAACCGATGCACGAGCGCCGCTCGCGGTCGGTGATATCGGAAACGTCCACCCCGCCGATGGTAATCGTTCCCGCCTCCGGCCTGTAAAGGCCAAGCAGCAGCCGGAATATCGTGCTTTTCCCGGCTCCGGTTCTGCCGACAAGCGTAACCTGCTCGCCCTCCGCTACCGTCATGGAAAAATCGCGTAATACGGGCTTTTCTCCGTAGCCGAAGGTCACATGGGAAAAGACAATATCGCCCCGAGCAGCCTTTTCGCGGTCCGTTGGGATAACCCGCTCCGGCTCGGCGAGGAACGCGTCGATCCGTCTGACGCCCGCCATAGCCGACTGAATGGTCTGTATTTCCATGCCAAGACTCTCAATCGGGGAAAAAATGCGCGAGATGTAGTCAATAACGGCGACTGACGTGCCGACCGACATACCAAATAACGCCAAAACCTGCGCCTTACCCGAAGCGGAGAGCAGCATTACGACGCCGACCACGGCCGCGTTGAGCAGGAGCACTACGGGCGAATAAATCGCATCGTAGAAGTTTGTTTTCTCCATGGCGGCATAGCTTTCCCCGATGCATCGGTCGTAGCGGCGCTCCATATACCTCTCCAGCCCAAGCGCGCGGATGGTGCGGATGTTGTGCAGCGTCTCCGGCACCTGCCCGGAGACGGCGGCAACCGCACGTCGGTTTTCAAGCTGCGCGGCAAGCATTTTCTTCTGTACGCGGCGCGTAAACCACGCAAACAGCGGAAGAACTGCAAGCAGGACAAGGGCGAGGCCCGTATTTTTTATCGCAATGACTGCCAGAATCGAAAGAATCCGGCAGGCATCGGCAACCATGCTGATGATACCGGAGGTAAAAAGCGCTTCCACGGTGTCAACATCACCGGAAAAACGCGCCGCAACCTCACCGGGATTCTGCGAAACGAGAGTGCTTGCCGGCAGCGCAGAGAGCTTCTGAGACATTTCAGAGCGCAGCGCGTGTGTCATTTTCTGCCCAAAAAGCACCAGGAGCGTCTCCTGTGCGGAGGAAAGCACGCCCTCCAGCACGAGGCTTCCAAAGTAGAGCAGCACGGCGGTAAAGGTCAGTGAAACACCGCCGGTCAGGCGATCAATCACGCGTGCAAGCAGCAGCGGCGGAAGCAGCGACGCAGCGACGGAGGCCGCAACGCACAGCAGCGTCCCCGCGGTGAGCAGGCGGTGCTCCCGCGCCGCAGTCGTCCACATCGGAAATCGCCTTTGTCATCAGCTCCCCTGCGCCCTCTTTCTCCAGGGACGCCCTGCTTTCACGCACAAGGTTGGCATAAAGAATCCCCTTCATGCGGCGATTGATGTTATTGGCAAAGCGGCGGACGTAAAAACGCTTTACAAATCGCGCCGCCTGCACGGCCAGCGTCACGGCAAGGTAGGCGAGCACCAGCATCGCCATCTGCGAGGCCGTTGCGCTTCCACCGAGAATGTCGGCCAGGCACTGGGCAAGTCTGCCCTCAAACCACGGAGTAGCAAGCAGACCCACGTTATAAAACACGCCGGAAAGCGTCACAAAGGTCAACGACAGCCATTCCATGCGGAAATAGGAGCCAACCCTGTTCGGGCAAAACACCGTTTTCTCGTTCACCGTTCTCTCACTTCCTTTGAGTATCCATAAAATGCGGAAAGCCTGCACGGCTTTCGGCTTTGGACGCAGCATACAGCTTATCCAGCAGGACGGCAAAGCACTCCGCCTCTGCGTCGGTCAGGACGGAGGTAAGATATTCGTAGAACGACGCTTCAATCTCCGATTTGGACGATCGCATCGCCTCCGCCTTTTCGGTGGGGAAAAGAAGCTGACTGCGCCGATCCCTCGGATCCTCCCTGCGAACAAGAAATCCCTTTCCTTCGAGATTCCTCGTTCTGCGTGCGATTGCCGCCTTATCCGCGTGCAGAAGCTCCGCGAGTCTGGCCTGCGTGCAGCCGGGATTGTGTCGCAGCGCATGGATCAGATCGATCTCCGCCGTACCGACCCCCTCCTCCCGCAAGGAAAGCAGAACCAGCTTTTCCGCCTCCCGCGCGATTTTTGTGATCTTCCGTTCGGTAATATCCATATACACGCCTCCGTTGTTCTTATTTGTTGTATATACATCGTTGTACCTACATCTATTATAATCCGAAGTTCGTATTTGTCAAGAACAAAAAACGCACCCGGCCGGGAGGTCGGGTGCGTTGCGGATACCGAATTCTTTTACTTATCCAAGGGGGACACCGTCGGGGCGGACCATTGAGCAAGCGCTTCCATATCGGGGTAGTAAATGCGCAGGAACAGGTGGAAACCGCCCTCTCCGACCGGTAGCCAGTTATCGGCTCCCTCCGGGGGAATCTCTGCCGAAATAATAATATCCAGCGAGCCGTCCTCGTTGTATTTGCAGGAGGAACGGTCGTTGACGCAGTAACGGCCAATCGGGTTATCGATCAGGAAGTCATCATCGCCGTACACGGTAAACGACCAGAAGCCGTTTTCCAGCACAGGCGGTACGGAATCCAGATGCAGGACATACTGCTTTGCACCCGTCAGCTTCTCCCCTGTCGCATCCGCGTCGAGCTTCGGATAGACGGCGATATCGGTGGTGTTTGCACCGAGGCCCGCAAGAGCGACCAGTGCACGATAGGTATAGGCCGTACCGAAGTCCCCGATCGGGTCGCCGTAATAGCTCCAGGCGCCAAGTGTTTTGGCGTAGTTCCCCGCGTCCTTTGCAAGCAGGGGGCGCATATTTTCAAGCATTTCCTTCCATTTCTGCGCAAGTTCCGTACCGAACCGTCCGGCGGAAAACGTCTCACCCGGGCCGATTCCCAACTTCTGCAGGCTTGTGAGCAGCTCTGCGTCTTCCGCAGACGGCGGGTTGGTCTGCATAAGGCGGTTGGCGGTCTCAAAAAACTCCTGCGGCGTCATGGAAAGCACGTGTTGAACCGGAACATATTGATTTTTTTCATCATAGGTCCCCGCCGGCGCCTGATAGGAATCCATCGTGTCGTATGCGGAAAGCGGTACGAGCCGCATCGCCCCCTGGAGCGCACGAACACGAGCCATATCCTCCGCACCGTCCACAACCATACGGCAGATGAGCCACACCGTATCGGTCGGAACCTCCACCTTTTTTACGCCGTCGGGTAACGTTCCCTGCCACCCCGCCCGAACAAAGGCATAGTCGCCAGCGTCCTTCAGAACCGTGACCGTATTGGTCCATGCGTCCAACACCTGAGCGTTAAAGAAGCGGTCGGATTCCGGCGCTCGGTAAATCATGGGTTCCTGTCCGAGATCAAGCCAGGCCTGTGTGTAAAGCGTATCGACATTGGGTGTCACAACCATACGCGTCTCGGACGTCGCAAGACCGGCGGCATGGATCAGCTGGTTGACCGGCGCGTGTCCCGCATGATCGGCAGACGCCACATTGGTGGCGGCAGTTTTGGTCGCATCGGTCAGCACAAGCGGGAAAGCGTAAATATACGCCTGCTTAAGCGTTTCCCAATCGTCCGACATTTCATCGGAAGTCCGGCTGCATCCCATCAGGGATGCGACCGTCAGCAGACAGAGGAGCAAACAAAGTGTTTTTTTCATAGAACTTTTTCTCACGGTTCAATGATGTTGAAATACAGGTCAAATGATGCCATGCTGTCGCACAGAGCATTGAACAGCTCCGCATCGCCCTTTTCGACCTTGACCAGCTTGTCGATGTTTTCCTGATTCTTGCTCGTAATGGCAAGGATACCGACACGAGGCATGGAGAGCGTCAAATCCGCGTCGTCTGAAAGCGTGTCTTTGTAGTACAGAAGAACGCCGTGATGGATTTTCAACAGATAATTGTCGCCGTCGGTCAACTTCAGTTGAATGGTAAAGGAGCGGCTTCCGAGCTTCTCCGTATCCATCACAATCCCCATGTAATCCAGCATTGTCTGCGCATCCATGCCCTGCGCGGTCGAACCGACGCCGGTCTGCGCCGTCTTCGGATATGCATCCGTACCATTCCGCAGCTCATACGCGGCAACCAGGTAGGCATTTCTCCATGCGCCGGACTCTGCCTGATAACCGAGCTGCTCCAGAGCATCGGCACACAGATAGCGGGCATCCCGATTGCTCGGGTCCGCGTAAACAAGCGTATTGGTAATCTGCGCGACCCACTGGTATTCGCCCTTCTCAAAATCCTTGCGCGCCATTTCCAGCACCTTGGACGTATCGCCGAGATATTCTACCAGCTTTTTCGCGTATTCGCTCGGCTCCAGCTCATCGAGATGAATGGGGTTGGCGTCATACCAGCCCATATACTTCTGATAGACCGCCTTGACATTGTGCTTCAGCGTGCCGTAATACTGGCGGGTGTACCACACCTTTTCCAGATCCTCCGGCAGCTTGATCTTGGAAGCAATCTCCGTGGACGTATAGCCCTTGTTAATGTACAGAAGCGTCTGGTCGTGGATAAACTTGTAGACCGCGGCGGTGTTGGTCATGTACTCGCTGACGACATCCTTACCCCAGTGCGGCCAGTTGTGAGACTGGAACACAACCTCGGCATCCGGGAAAAGAGACTGCGCCTCGGTAATATAGCGCGCCCAGCCATTGGCATCGCGCACCTCGGCGCCGCGGAGCGTGTAAAGATTGTGCAGCGTTCCGGTGCAGTTCTCCGCCATCCAGAGCGCCTTCATATCCGGGAAATAGGTATTCATCTCTGCGGGCGATTCCGTTCCGAGCGTCAACTGGAAGACTGCCTTCACACCGTCGATCGTCATTTCGCAAACGGACTCCGTGACTTCGTAGCTCGGTGCAATATAGCCCACGCCGTTCTGAACGGCCGTCAGGCCAATGCCGACCGAAAGGCGCCCCTTTTCGTCATAGGGGAGCATCGAGCCATATTGGAAGAAAGCCCGGCGCTTCATGGCAGTACCGACAAAAACGTTCTCCGACATTACCGCATTGGCAAAGCCTTGCGGGACGATGATTGCAGTCTTTCCGGAAGCAATCTGTTCGTCCAGAGGCAGCTTGCTGTCGGCAACGTCCTCGGCCGAGATCAGCCCCTCAATGCCGCCGTAGTGATCCACATGGGCGTGGCTGATAATAATGGCCACAATGCGCGCATCGCCCATCTCGGAGCGGAAGAGCTTGAGCGCTTCGGCAGCGGTATACTTGCTGCTGCCGCAGTCCATGATGATCCAGCCGTTCCGGCTGCGGACAAACGTGATGTTGGAGATGTCATAGCCGCGAACCTGGTAGATGTCGTCCGTGACCTTGAACAGGCCGTAGAGCGCATTATACTGTGTATTGCGCCACAGCCCCGGATTGGCCTCGGCAGGTGCCTCCTTGTCGCCGCGGACAAAGTCATAGGCATCCTGCGACCATACGGGCGCGCCGTTTTCGGTCTTGATGACCAGCGAGTCCGGAGCCGTAATAAAGCCGCGATTGGCAAATTCGCTTTCCTGCTTGTCGTTAAAATCAAGGAGCCGATACACCTCGGCATTGCGCTCCTCGGTAATCTTTGTCGCCGCTTTTTTCTCGTTGCTGAGCGCATCCTTGCCTTCGCTGCTGCAGGCCGCAAGCGAAAGAAGCGTGAAAACGGCAAGAAGAGCTGCGAGAATTCGTTTCATAGTTTTTCCTCCATCAAAGCTATGTTGTTTTTGAATCACGTCTCAGCGTTCATTTCCCCGGTTTCGTTCGGGTATTGGAATATGTCTTTCTTCACGGGAAAGTCCGGGCGCAAAGTGCGCACAGCCATATCCGAATGACTGTGCGCCAAAGACATCCCGTACCCCGTCGAAAGCACATATCCGCATGATATGCCTCCTCCATGATCTTCTCTGACCTGTATTATACGAAATCGGCACGCCTTTGGCAATAGGCTCTGCGCAAGCGGTCGAAAAGCTGCGCAAGCGGTAAGGCGTTCCGTTCGTCTCCCGGTGCTGCCGCAAAAAACACTTGCATTTTCGGAAGGATGTGCTATAGTAGACGCGCAAGATACATAGCGCTGTGAAGTCTTCAGGGCGGGGCGTAATTCCCCACCGGCGGTACAGTCCGCGAGCGTCCCCGGACGCATGATTCGGTGAAACTCCGAAACCGACAGTATAGTCTGGATGGAAGAAGATCGACGGTATCCCTTTTCGGAGATTCTGTCGCCTGAGGAGACTCGGGCGACTTTTCGTTTTCGGAGGGACACATGAAAACACTGCAATTTATCCTCGTCTGCGCAGGGGTAACGGCGCTGCTGCTCGGAATCTCGGCGCTGTTCCAGCACCTGCTGCGCAAAAATGTCCGTCGTGTTTCGACAGCGAAGTCGCTGACGATTCTTGCCATGAGCGGCGCGTTGGCAGGGATACTGATGCTTCTGGAGCTGCCGCTCGTCTTCCTTGCGCCGTCGTTCTACAAGCTCGACCTGAGTGAGCTGCCCGCGCTGATCTGCGCATTTTACCTCGGCCCTGTGGCGGGCGTGTTGACGGAGCTGCTCAAGATTGGTCTGAAGCTGCTGCTCAAGGGCACGACGACGGCATACGTCGGCGAGCTTGCGAATTTCGTCGTCGGCTGTATGCTGGTCGTCCCCGCATCCGTCGTCTATCACGCCAAAAAAACGCGCGGCTTTGCCGCGCTGGGGTTGGGTATCGGGACGCTGTGTATGACCGGCTTCGGCACGGTGTTCAACGCGGTCTATCTCCTGCCCGCCTTCTCCGAGCTGTTTTCCCTGCCGCTTGACAGCATCGTCGCGATGGGAACAGCCGTCTGGAGCGGCGTACACGACGTAACGAGCTTCGTCGTCCTGTGCGTCGCACCGCTGAACCTCGTCAAGGGTATATTACTGACCGTTCTGACACTGCTGCTATATAAGCGGATCGAAAAGGCCGTATTTCAGCGTCTGTAGGAGGGTTTCCGATGAAGCATTTCATTTGTGCGCTTCTGATTCTGACGTTATGCTCCGCACTGTTCGCCTGCAAGGACGGTACCGGTTCCGGATTGCCTGCACGGGAATCGACGGATCCTGTCACGGCTCCCGTTTCCGAGCCGTCGCTCACACTGCAGCACTTTGAGCAGACCGGTTACTGGCTCTACTCTCCGGAAAATCCCCGCCCCGGCCTAAAGCTGGTCGTCTATCTGCACGGCGGCTCCGGCAAAGGCAGCGACGCGTCGCTTGTCCTGCAAAACGGCTTTCCAAAGCTTCTGAAGGAAGGACTTCTGGGCAGACCGGACTGCTATATTCTGATTCCGCAGCTCTCCGACGAGTATCGCGACTGGGCGGAGGTGCAGAACGATCTGTTCGCTCTGCTGGACGAGGTTACGGCGCGCTTCAATATAGACGGGATATGCCTGACGGGTCACAGCATGGGCGGCACGGCCACCTGGACGCTCGCACTGGCTGCACCGGAGCGGTTCTGCTGCATCGTACCGCTGAGCGGCAGTATTCAAAACACGGCGGAAAACCGTGCCGCACTGTCGAAGCTCCCTATTCGTGCCTTCGTCGGTTCGGAGGATACGATTGTCTCCCCGCAGCAGAGCATTTCGTTTATCCGAGCACTTCAGAAGGTCAACCCGAATGCACGGATCACGGTCATTTCCGGCGCGGACCATTTTGCCGTTCCCAATGCATATTCGGATGAAAAATATGACATTCTGGGTTGGATGTTGTCTCAATAATGAGAAGCCCGCCGCTCCGTCGAGCGGCGGGCTTCTCATATACACCGTCTGCACCTACGGCAAACGTCTGCTCAGCTCATCGAAGGCAACGGCAAAGGCGCGCTCCATCGACGGCCACATCGGGCAGTCATCCGGAAGCCTGCCGCCGAGCAATAATCCTGCAAGCTCGCGCAGCAGCGCGGGATTTTTGACCAAAACCGGGCCGGTCAGATGCGTCGCATAGAGGTTGTTTTCATGCCAGCCCTCCGGGCCGCACTCCGCCTCATTTCCAAAACCGAGCGCCATATGCAGAAACGGGTTTGCGACACCGGACGTCACACTGCACTTATTGACAAAGCCAACCAACGGCTTTTCGCCGTAGTAGGCAATCGCGTCGCCAACGATCCGCTTTTTACTCTCGGTCGTCTCAAACGCCGCAAGGCCGAGCGCCTCAAAGCGATGCCCGGACGCATCGGTCACGGCTCTGCCGAGCAGCTCCCATGCGTTGCCGGTAAAAAGTAGAACCTTGCCCGCCTGTATCGCCGCAGCAATCGCGTCACGGTGCACGGCGAGCCGGGATAGCGCAAGCTTCTGGTTGCGCTCCGTCCCCGCGCCCATAAAATAAAAGTCATAGCCGGAAATATCGCGTGTGTCGTAGAGCGAGAGCGTCTCCGTTATGACCTGCGCTCCGTGTTCGAGCAGAAAACGCTCCAGAATGCGCACATTGGCATACTCGCCGTAGAGGTTCATCAGATCCGGATAGATATGCAGCAGCCTCATGACAGCACCTCCACATTTGACAGGAATTTCTCCTTATCCGAAAAGCAGGTCACGGTGTAGACCGTTTCGTCTCCGCTTTCCCGTAACGCCGCCACGCCGTCGGCGACCTGCGCATACGTTTGAATCCGTTCCGGAGCAATCCCCGTGAAATCGAAGCGCAGCGCAAGATCGTTGCAGTATTTGCCGCATAACAGGATTCTGCGCACGTTTTCACTGTTCAGTAGTTCGAAGTTGATATCCCAGAGCCAGGAGGTCTCGCTTGTGAAATACTTGCGGCTCACCGCATCGACAATCACAACCACCGTACAGGGTTTTTTCTGCGCCACGGCATAGCGCAGCGAAAGGTCATAGGATACGGAATTCTCATGCTTGGAAACAAGGAACTCCCCCTCGTGTCCGCCGCAGCGAAAACGCACAAAGCGACCGTTTTTGAGTATATAATCGCTCAGGACCGCGCAAATACGCTCGCCGGGGATGTCAAGCAGACGACAGACGGTGTAGACCGCCAGCAGATTATAGACGTTAAAGAGGCTGCGAAGCGCAAGACGGATATACTGCGTACCGTTGATCTCCAGAAGGCCGGCATCCAGATCGGCTTTCGTTACGCGCTCGTCGGGCATATGGCGGCCGTAGCCGCAGGCGGGACAGTCGTAAATGCCGATGTGGTTATAATGATAGGCCGAATAGTGCAGCGGCTTTCCGCACACGGGACAATAGGCGGCATCATGATAGCGCCCGACAAGCGTCTGTGTATCGCTCTCGACCGGCTCCATACCAAACCACCGAACATTCCGCCTCTCCCGCCCGAACAGCGAGACCAGAGGATCGTCCGCATTGAGCACAAGCATGGTTTCCTCATGCAGGCTGTCGGCGATGGCATCGAATACCCACTGTGGGTGGCCGTTTCGCGTAAGCTGGTCACGGTAAAGATTTGTAATGACATAATGCGTGGGGCGGAACCAGCGGAAGGTGTACCGTGCGTAGCGCTCGTCCGACTCAATCAGGAGCACATCCTGTTTCATTTTTCCGCCAAGCGTACAGGCACAGAGGATCATGGTCGTTACGCCCTCGATCTGATTGGAGCCCTGCGCATTGTATGCAACGGTCTTTCCCTCGGCACGCAGCACCGCAGCAAGCATTTCAACGGTGGAGGTCTTGCCGTTGCTGCCCGTGACGGCGATGACCGTCTCCGGCAGACGGATACGGCTTAAAATATCCGGGCAAAGCTTCAGGGCATATTTCCCCGGCAGACTCGACCCTTTTCCGAGCAGGCCGCCGACAAAGCGCAGCAGGCGGCACAGCACGATTGCAAGGAATTTTCTCATTGGTATCCTTCTTTCCGCGAAAAATCATCTTTATTCTATCACGGCGCGGCACATCAGGCAAGCATTTTCAGAAACTCCTCCTCGCTGAGAACCGGGATCCCCAGCTCGCCCGCCTTTTTCAGCTTACTTCCGGCGTTTTCGCCCGCGACAACATAGCTCGTTTTTTTCGACACCGACCCGGAGGCCTTGCCGCCGTGCAGCTCAATCTGCGCGGACGCCTCCTCACGGGTGAAGAGCGTCAGTGCGCCTGTCAAAACAAAGGTCATGCCGGCAAAGCGTTGGTCGTATGTCTGCGTGTGCTCGGTAAAGTTTACACCCGCCTCGCGCAGCCGCGCGATCATATGCTGCGATTGCACGCCGGAGAACCACTGCTTCAGGCTCTCGGCAGTAATCGCACCGACGTCGCGCAGCGCCGTAAGCTCCTCGACGGATGCAGCCGCCAGCGCGTCGAGCGAACCGAACTGCCGCGCAAGCAGCTTGGCTGCCTTTTCGCCCACCTGACGGATACCGAAGGCATACAGCAGACGCGACAGCTCGTTGTTTTTGCTGGCCTCGATCGCAGCAAGAAGCTTCTGCGCCGACTTTTCACCGTTTTTCCACAGACTTTTCAGCTCATCGAACGTCAGGAAGTAAATATCCGCAGGCGAATGAATCGCGCCGTTTTCAATAAGCTGCGCGACAATAGAGTCTCCGAGGCCTTCAATATCCATTGCGCCCCGTGAGACGAAATGCGCAATGTTCCGCGAAAGCTGCGCAGGGCATTCCGCACCCGTACAGCGCAGTGCGGCGCCGTCCTCATCCCGCTCCGTCGGAGCGCCGCAGATGGGACAGTGCGTCGGCAGCCGATAGGGGCTTGTCCCGGCGGGGCGCTTTTCCGGCACGATCTCCAGAATCTCCGGAATAATCTCCCCCGCCTTGCGGATGCGCACGGTATCGCCGATCCGGATATCCTTGAGCGTGATGAAATCCTGATTATGCAGCGTGGCATTCGTCACGGTCGTCCCGGCCAGACGCACCGGGTCAACCACGGCTTTGGGTGTCAGAACACCCGTGCGTCCGACCTGCACAACGATCTGCCGCAGCACCGTTTCACGGATCTCCGGAGGATATTTATACGCGCAGGCCCAGCGCGGAAACTTTGCGGTACTGCCGAGCAGCGCCCGTCCGCCGAGGTCGTTGAGCTTGACAACCGCGCCGTCGATATCAAAGGGATAGTCGTAGCGCGCAGCACCGATGCGCTCAATCTGCGCAAGAACCGCCTCGCGCGTATCACAGAGCATATGGGGAATGACCTTAAATCGGCATTGCCGCAAAAAATCCAGCGTTTCCGCGTGGGTCGCAAATTCGCGTCC
Organism: uncultured Oscillospiraceae bacterium; assembly: GCA_934645175.1. Lineage (GTDB taxonomy): Bacteria > Bacillota > Clostridia > Oscillospirales > Oscillospiraceae > JAZOXB01. Next base: position 11,449 of record CAKUDE010000026.1, on the reverse strand, counting down.
CTCGGCAAGCTGTAAATTGAAAATCAGAATATCCAGCCGCCGCGCCGCCGCGATCGACGGGTCAAGCTGCCGAAGGCTGCCCGCTGCCGCATTGCGCGGATTGGCAAACAAAGCCTGTCCCTTTTCTTCCCGCTCGGCGTTGAGCGCCTCAAACACCGCGCGCGGCATGAACACTTCACCGCGCACGATCAATCTGTGCGGCGCATCCGCAAGCTGCATGGGGATAGAGCGGATGGTCTTCAGATTCTCCGTCACATCCTCGCCGATACGCCCGTCACCGCGCGTGGCGCCGCGCACAAAACGTCCGTCAAGATATTCCAGTGCAACGGAAAGCCCGTCCACCTTCGGCTCGACGCTGTAGACCGCATCGGGCAAAGCCTCGCGCAGGCGCGCGTCGAATTCCTCGACCTCCTGCGGCGAGAACACATCCTGAAGGCTTTCCAGCGGCACCGCGTGCTCCACCTTTTCAAAGCGGCTGAGCGCCTCTCCGCCGACGCGCTTCGTCGGCGAGAGCGGCGACGCATACTCCGGATACTGAGCCTCCAGCTCTTCGAGCCGGCGCAGCAGACGGTCGTATTCATAGTCCTCCATCGTCGGCGCATCCAGAACATAATATTTATGGTTGGCGTCCTCCAGCAGCGCCGTCAGGCGCTCGATCTCCTGTTTGGGGTTCATGGTAAATCCTCCATACCGAAATAAGTCTGCGGTACTCGGCCGACAATGACCGTCTCTGCGGCAAGCACGGCCGAATCGACCGGGATCTCGCGCATCCCGTCGTAGGTCAAAATGGTCACAACAACATGAATGTCGATAAAAATACGGTGTAGGGTCTGGTTAATACCCGCCTCAAGGAAGCTGTTGCGGAACACCGCATCCGTCGTTCGGATGGCAAGTACCCGCGCAGTCAGTTCCGGTCCGCGCCCGGAAAAAAGCTCCGGCAACAGGACGCTTCCCAGCGGCACGCCCAACTCCTCAACGGACATCTGCTCCAGCTTGGCATCCACGCGGATGAGCACGGCGCTTTTCAGTCTGTTCACCTCCGCCGCATTCGTATGAACGGCAGTAATGTTTCCCTGTGCGTCCGTTTCCAGAGAAATGATCCGTTCGTAGTCGATCTCACCCGCTGCGATCTGCTCTGCAATGGCGGCATTGATGGCGTCCGAGGCCTGATTATCCACCTGAATCGCCAGCAGATCCGCCGCCGCAGGCGCAAGACGATAGCGATAAAGCAGTGCCATCGCCGTCAGAAACACGAGGGCAAGGGCAAGCAGCTTTCTGAGTGTATCACGCTGGGCGAACGTCATGGGCATACACCTCCGACGCAGATTATGCGCCGCAGACGCAGGATATTACAGCTTTTTCATCCGGGCTGCAGCAGCACGCGCCATCAGCCGTTTGGTGCCGATGCTGTCAAATGCAATTTCCAGCATGGCGTCGTTTCCCGTGGGCAGCACGGAGAGCACCATCCCCCTGCCAAAGCTGTCATGCAGCACCATGTCCCCCTTTGCAAAGCCCGGCAGCGGCGCGCCGGCGGAGGGCGCCGGGCGGCGCGTGGAGAAAGCACCCACGGTACGTTGCGGCACATGAGCGGCGGCAGCCTGTACCTCATGGGCCGGGCGACGTTTGCCTTCGTGGACAATCAGCTCCTCCGGGATTTCATCCAGAAAACGAGAAGGCTTTGCGGCCGTTGTGTGACCGTAGAGCATTCTCTGACGCGCACTTGTGATGGTCAGGCGGCGCTTGGCGCGGGTAATGGCAACATAACACAAGCGCCGCTCCTCCTCCATTTCCTGCTCCTCGCCGAACGCACGCGAGCCCGGAAAAAGCCCGTCCTCCGCGCCAACAAGGAAGACGTTCGGAAACTCCAAGCCTTTTGCCGAGTGGATTGTCATCATGACCACGGCATCGGCGTCGCGGTCGTACTGATCAATGTCCGTATACAGTGCGATCTCCTCCAGGAAGCCGCCGAGCGTCGGCTCCTCGGCCGTTTCGACATAATTAATGATAGAGGACTTCAGTTCGCGCACGTTTTCCAGCCGCGTGCGGTTTTCCGTGTCGTCCTTCTGCTCCAACATAGTCACATAGCCCGTGCGGATGAGCAGCTCCTCGTAGAATTCCGGCAGCGGCAGCGTTTGCAGCAGCTCTGCGCACTGCTCGATCAGTACGGTGAAGCCCATCAGCTTCTGCGCGGCACGCTCCACTGCGGGGTAGCTGTAGGGATCGCTGATGACGGTATACAGCGGTTCGCCGGAGGCGGTGCAGAGCCGTTCGATGGTCTCGACGGTCTTTGCCCCGATCCCGCGCGGGGGCTGATTGAGGATGCGCTTGAGGCGCAGATCGTCGCTGCGGTTGTTGATAACCCAGAGGTAGGCCAGCATATCCTTGACCTCCGCGCGGTCAAAGAAGCGCGTACCGCCGATGATGCGGTACGGTACGCCCGCCCGTTTGAACGCATATTCCAGCGCGTTGGACTGTGCATTCGTACGGTAGAGCACGGCGTTGTCACGGAAGCCGCGGCCGCCGCGCGCCTCGGAGAGAATCCGGTCGGCAACAAAGCTTGCCTCCTCCTGTTCGTTATAAGCCTCATAGTGCACAATACGGTCGCCCGAGCCGTTTTCCGTCCAGAGCTTTTTGCCCTTACGGCCGCGGTTATGCGCAATGACGGCATTGGCCGCGTCGAGAATCGTCTGTGTCGAGCGGTAGTTCTGCTCCAGACGAATGACCTTTGCCCCCCTATACTCGTTCTCAAACTCCAGAATGTTCCGAATGGTCGCGCCGCGAAAACGGTAGATGCTCTGATCGTCGTCGCCGACAACACAGATATTGTGGTGTCCGCCTGCCAGCAGGGACGCAAGCAGATACTGCACATGGTTTGTATCCTGATATTCGTCGATCAGCACATAACGGAATTTGCGCTGATAGTATTCCCGCACCTCCGGGTATTCCTGAAGGAGCTTCACCGTCAGAACAATAATATCGTCAAAATCCAGCGCATTTGACGCGCGTAAGCGGTTCTGGTACTCCGTATACAATTCTGCGACGCGCTTGAGGCGGAAATCGTCTCCCACCGCGCGGGCGTAGTCCTGCGGCGACTGCATTGAATCCTTTGCCCGCGAGATCTCGCCGAGGATCATGCGCGGCTGAAACACCTTATCATCCAGATTGCGCTCACGCAGCAGCTCCTTGACTACGCGCTCGGCATCCGAAGTATCATAGATCGTAAAGCTGCGCTCATAGCCGAGGCGTTCGATCTCCCGGCGCAAGATACGGCAGCAGGCGGAGTGAAAGGTCATCGCCCAGATGTCACGCGCCTGCTCGCCCAGCATCGCCTCAAGCCGGTCCTTCAGCTCGTTTGCAGCCTTATTCGTAAAGGTGATGGCAAGAATTGTCCAGGGCGGTGCAGGGTCAAGCGCACAGAGGCTGTCGGCCTCTTCATCCCGCTGACCGCGCATCGCCTCCAGATACTCCACATCCTCCCAACCACAAATGGGCGGAAGCTCATCGCTGTCCGAGGCGCGGCCATAGCGCACCAGATTGGCAATACGGCTGATCAGGACGGTCGTCTTGCCGCTGCCGGCACCCGCCAGCAGCAAAAGCGGCCCCTGTGTCGTCAACGCAGCCTGAAGCTGCATTTCATTCAGCCGCGAAAACTGCGCGGCGATATACGCCCGTCTGGCGGCGCAAAAGCGCCGGGAAATCTCCTGTGTCATGGTAAGTACCTCTCTGATTTTCTGCATCCATTATAATCCGTTTCCGACGAGAAAGAAAGAGGGGATTTTCGGTTTCGGGAAAAACTTTGCGCTTCCCTTTTGGCGATATATCTGCTATAATTTCGGGGAATAGACCCGAACGGAGGCGAAATGCCCATGTCCCTGTCAGCCGAAGCGCCCTGGCTGCGTTTTTACGGAACGATGCCCGCCCATCTGGACTACCCGGAGAAAACGCTGTGGCAGCTTGTTCACGAAACCGCGCAGACCAATCCGAGGCTCTGCGCCTATGAATTTCTCGGCAAAAAAACGACCTATGCGGAGTTTGCAGACCGCGTTGAGCAAAGCGCACGCGCACTGTACCGGATCGGGATCCGGCGCGGTGACCGTGTGACGATCTGTATGCCCAATTCGCCGCAGGCAGTGGACTGCTTCTATGCGCTCAGCCGTCTCGGTGCGGTCTCCAACATGATCCATCCGCTCTCCGCCGTGGAGGAAATCCGCTTTTATCTGCGCGTATCCGGCAGCAAGGCCGTTCTGGCGCTTGACCGCTTCTACGATAAGCTCACGCAGGCAATGCAGGGGCTTGAAAATAAGCCGACGCTGCTTTTGGCGCGCATTCCGGACGAGCTTTCTCCCCTGAAAAAGCTCGGCTACCGGCTTACGGAGAGCAAAAAAGACCCGAAGCTCCCGAAAACCGGTGACTTTCTTTTCTGGTCAGAGCTGCTCCGCCACGCGGACAATGCTCTTCCGCCCGACGACGGCAATTGCCATGACTGTGCAAGCATCCTTTATTCCGGCGGCACAACCGGTACGACCAAGGGCATATGCCTTTCCGGCTACAGCTTTAACGCTCTCGCGCTGCAGACCATCGCTGCCAGCGGTCTGAGCGATCTGCGCGGGCAAACCATGCTTTCAATTATGCCGATCTTCCACGGCTTCGGACTGGGCATCGGAATCCACACCGCACTGGTCGGCGGAGCAAAATGCCTGCTTGTACCGAATTTCAGCATCAGGCTCTATGCAAAGCTGCTACGCACAAAGAAGCCGAATCTCATCCCCGGCGTACCGACGCTGTTTGAAGCTCTGCTCCGCGCCGAAGGGCTGGAGCATACCGACCTGTCCTTCCTGACGGGTGTATTCTCCGGCGGAGACTCACTCTCCGTAGAGCTGAAGCGAAAGGTGGACGCCTTTCTGCTCGCACACGGCGCAAGGGTGCAGATCCGCGAGGGCTACGGAACAACGGAATGTGTCACTGCAAGCTGCCTGACTCCCGCCGACTATGCCCGCGAGGGCTCCATCGGCATTCCCTTCCCCGACACTTATTACAAAATAGTCCGCCCCGGCACCTGTGAGGAATTGGAGGCCGGGCAGGAGGGGGAAATCTGTCTGAGCGGTCCCAGCGTCATGCTGGGTTATTTGGACAACCCCGAAGAAACGGCGCTTGCGCTGCGCCGCCATGCCGACGGCAAGCTGTGGCTGCACACGGGCGACCTTGGCATGATGGACGAGGACGGCTTCGTCTATTTCCGCCAGCGCATCAAGCGAATGATCGTTTCCTCCGGCTATAACGTCTACCCCAGCCGAATTGAAAACGTTCTGGACAGTCACGAAAAAGTGCTCCTCTCCTGCGTCATCGGCGTGAAGGACCCGTACAAAATGCAAAAGGTGAAAGCCTTTGTGGTGCTGCGCCCCGGCATTACCGCCTCGGGTGCGCTGCGCCAGGAGCTGATGGATTATTGCGCCGCACGCATTGCACGCTACGCACTGCCCTACGCGATTGAATTCCGCGAGGATCTGCCGAAAACGCGCGTCGGAAAGGTTGCCTATCGTGTCCTTGAGGAGGAAGAAGCGCAAAGGGAGGCAAAGCAATGACAACAAAGCAGCGGATTTGGGAACTGGATGCCTTTCGCGGCCTGTGCGTGCTGGGGATGATCGTCGTCCACTTCGTTTACGATCTGACGGCATTCGGCGGACTGGAGCTCGAGGTTCCCTATTGGTTTCGACTGATCCAGGATTACGGAAATCTCTTTTTCATTCTTCTTTCCGGCATTTGCGCCACGTTGGCCGGGCGCAGCTTCAAACGCGGCGTGCTCGTGTTCGGCGCAGGGCTTCTGATCTCCTATGTTACTCTGTTCATGGAGTATGTGCTCGGCTTCCGGCAAATTACCATATGGTTCGGTATCCTGCATCTGCTCGGCGTAAGCATGATGCTCTTTCCCCTGCTGCGCAAGCTCCCGCATTGGGCTCTGCTGTTGCTCGGTGCAGTGCTGGCGGTGCTCGGATATTGGATGACTACGGTCAGGGTCGGAGTTCCCTTCCTGTTTCCGCTCGGATTGCGGCAGCCCGACTTTTTCACCGGGAGCGATTACTTTCCTTTGCTTCCCTTCTTCGGCTGGTTTGTGATCGGCGCGGGACTCGGCAAGCTCGTCTATCGCAGAAAGCAGAGTCTCCTCCCCCGCGTCAACGCCGATTTCTTCCTGCTGCGCTTCCTGCGCTTCGTCGGGCGGCATTCGTTGGAGATCTATCTGCTGCACCAGCCCGTTCTCTCTGGTATTACCGCATTGCTGTTTCTTTAACGCTATTTTCGAACGATTATATGTCAGAAAAACAGGACTCTACTGCTGGTAGAGTCCTGTTCCCGTCTCGGTAGAGACTTCCCCCGCATCCGTGGCGTGACTTTTTCCGGGAGGGCACTTATACTGTTGGCGTAAATCACAACTTCGGAGGCTAGTATGGAGCAGCAAAAATTCATTCTCATGACCGATTCCGCAGCCGACCTCTCGGCAGAGCTGGTTGCGCAATATGATCTGGCCGTCATTCCCCTGCAAATGACCATCAACGGAAAAACCTACAACAACTACCCCGATGAGCGGGAAATTAAAAATAAAGATTTCTACAAAATGCTGCGCGAGGGCGGCAGCCCCACTACCTCGGCCGTCAACGTCGGCGACTTCCATCATTTCATGGAGGGCTATCTGGCGCAGGGGCTGGACATTCTGTATCTTGGCTTTTCCTCCGCACTTTCAAGCACCGTCGAAGCGGCAAAAATCGCTGCAGCGGAGCTGTTCGAGCAGTTCCCGGGCCGCACCGTTCGCGTAGTTGACACACTCTGTGCCTCCCTGGGTGAGGGAATGCTGGTCTATCTCGCCGCGAAAAAGCGTCAGGAGGGCGCGGGGCTGGATGAGGTGGCCGAATTCGCAGAAGCCATGAAGCTGAGCATTTGCCACTGGTTCACGGTTGACGACCTTTTCTTCCTCAAACGCGGCGGACGGGTCAGCGCAGCTACCGCGCTGCTCGGCAGCGCGCTGGGCATCAAGCCGATCCTGCACGTCGATAACCTCGGTCGACTGATCAACGTCTCCAAGGTTCGCGGCCGCAAGAAATCGATCGAGGAAATCGCTCGGCATATGAAGGACGGCGTCCGCCCGGAATATGCAAAGCTGGCCTTTATCGTTCATGGCGACTGCATGGAAGATGCAAAGGCATTGGAGGCGATCCTGCGCCAAAACGGCGTTGAGGAGATCTACATCAACTTCAACGGCCCCGTCATCGGCGCACACTCCGGCCCCGGCACGCTGTCGGTTTTCTACGTCGGCTACGAACGCTGAATTGAAAATTATACAAGCCGCCCGCTTCCAAACGGAAGTGGGCGGCTTATTGCAGTTTCAAAAAGGAAATCTTCTGGTAAGATGTTGCCACGGGCAAAAAGCACCCGTGGCAATCATCCGAATCTGTTATTTATTCGATGAGTCCGCTTTCTTTCAGCAGAATCTCAATATCGGTGCCTTTGACCTTTCTCATTACGACCTTCAGCAATTCCTTCTCGGCAAAGGTCAGCTTTGCATCGGTGATCGGCTTCTTGTCGATGGCGTAGTAGCAGGCACGCAGGATCTCACGCACATCGTACTTGCTGCCCCAGACCTCCGGCACGCCGCGGTCGATGTCCAACAGGGTATAGACCGACTCCATACCGGTACGCATGGAATACTCGGTGGTGAAGATGGTGTCACGGGGCGTTTCGGCGAACTGGCCGATGAAAGCGAAGTTCACGGCGCCATCCGGCACGACCTTCGGACGGTCGGATTCCTTACGCGGCTGGAAGAAGGCGTTGATATAAGGCATGAAGCAGGTGGTGGTATTGCAGGCGTCGTGTGCCAGCGCATCGATCTTTTCGGTCGGCACGCCGATGTGGTACAGCCACTCACGGCAGACCTCCTCGCCGGTGCAGTCCCGCATGGCCTTCTTCATATAGTTGCCTTCCTTGTTCGTGTTCAGAGAATACAGCCACACGAGCACCATGTTCTTATCCTGAGACTTGAACTGGGGCTGGCGGTTGATGGTCCAGGAGAGATACCAGTTGTCTGTGCTGTCCTTGACGGTGACGATGCCGCCGGTGGTTACCTTACCGGAGCGGGGATCACGCTTGCAAACATTCATGATGTGCTGAATGATCTCTTCGTTGGAGGTGGCGACGGTGGCGCTCATCCAGTTGGTGGCGTCCACATCGGAGCAGAACTTATCCGGGTTGCCGTACTCGCCGTGCTCCGCCTGTGCGGCGATAGCTTTCCACATATCCCAGGACTCACCTGCACCGTTCTTTACGCCGGACAGATCGGGGGCATGAGTCTGGTCGCCATAGCAGGAGGTGTCGGTGCAGCAGCCGTTGGTGATGAACACCAGATCGTCCTCGATCAGATCGATGGTCCGCTCCTCGCCGTCCTTGACGTAGACGATCTGCTTGGCAACCTTCTTGCCGCCCTCGGTTTCGATGATGACATTCTTGACATCCATGCCGTACTCGATGCGCACACCATGAGACTCCAGATATTTCACCAGCGGGAGGATCATGCTCTCGTACTGGTTGTATTTGGTAAAGCGCAGGGCGCTGAAATCGGGCAGGCCGTCGATGTGATGGACATAGCGGCACAGATACCGTTTCATCTCCAAAGCACTGGACCAACGCTGGAACGCAAACATCGTCTGCCAGTAAAGCCAGAAGTTGGTGCTCCAGAAGGAGTCAGGCAGCACATCGGAGATCTTCTTGTCCTCCAGATCCTTTTCCGGCGTCAGGAACAGTTTGGACAGCGCCATGGCGGAGTCCTTGTCCAGCTTGAACTGCTTGTCGGTGTGGGCATCCTCGCCACGGTTTACGCTGGCACGGCACAGAGAATAGTTGGGATCGTGCTTATTGAGCCAGTAATATTCGTCCAGAACGGAGACACCCGGCGTTTCAATGGACGGCACATCACGGAAGGTGTCCCACATGACCTCGAAATGGTTGTCCATCTCCCGGCCGCCTCTCATAAAGAAGCCCTTGGTGATGTCCTTTCGGCCGTCGCAGCTACCGCCCGCCAGATCCAGCTTCTCCAACAGATGGATGTGTTCGCCCTTCATCTGTCCGTCACGGACCAGATAGAAAGCGGCCGTCAGGCCCGCCAGACCGGTACCGATGATGTAAGCCGATTTTTTATCTACATCCTTCGGCTTTTCGGGATGAGCAAACGATTCGTAAGTTCCTGCTGAGTAATACATAATCCAAACCTCCGTTTGTTTTTTCTTATGCCTCGATTATACCCACTCGCCCGAAAAAAAACCATCAACAGAACAAGCTCCGTGATAAGAAACCTATCACGGAGCCTTTTCTGTCGGATTATTTATCATTTTCACTTTCTTGCTAAGTTTGGAACCGATATAGGGCCGAGGCAATGGTTCCCTGAATGACCCGTGCAAGGTCGGCAACGATTTTCTCCGGCTCCACAGTCATACCATCCCGTACCCAATCAAGCATGATGCCGACAAAAATGTACGAATATACCCGCGCAATGAAGCGCTTATCCTCTTCGCGAACCGTCAGCTCTGCGGCCTCCTCTTCAATCACTCCCATAATCAGTTCATCGGTCAGTGTTTTAAGATATTTCTCCACCTGCTCGCGGTCCGCGCAGCGGTAGACGTTCAGGACAAAAGGCTTATTCTCCCGCACCGCCTCAAAAATCTGCAAAAATCCCTCCTGCCAGGTATCGTGCGTTTTCTTCTCTGCAAGGGCCTTGCGCGCATCCTCCAGGCAGGCCCATTCCACCAGATCATAGATATCCTTAAAATGGTAGTAAAACGTCATTCGGTTGATGCCGCAATCCTCCGCAATATCATTGATGGTGATCTTGTTTAACGGCTTCTTCAACAACAGATTTTTCAGCGACTGCTCCAAGGCTCGCTTTGTTACCTGTGACATGGTTACTCCTCCGCCTTCTCCGCCTGTCGTTCCTGTCGGCTCTTCGGGATGAACAGTCCGCTCATATCGGCGCCTTCAAGTGTCAGAAGGCGGACTTTTTTCTCCAAGCCACCGGCATAACCCGTCAGGCTGCCGTTCGCTCCGACAACGCGATGGCAGGGAATGATGACGGAAATCTCGTTATGCCCTACCGCACCGCCGACGGCCTGTGCCGAAACACGCCTGCCGGACGAGGCAGCCAGCTCGGCGGCAATCGCCCCATAGCTTACGGTTTGTCCGTAAGGAATCTGCAGGAGTCGTTTCCAGACCGCCTGACGGAAGGGCGAGCCGATCGGATGCAGCGGTGGCAGGAAATCCGGCTCGCGGCCGGAAAAATAGGTCTCCAGCCATCGAATCGCCTCCGAGATCGGAGGGGTCTTTTGCTCGGTTGTCAATTCGTGCAGGCAATTTGCGAAGTATTTCTGTCCCTCCAACCAAAGTCCGATCAGCCCCGTTTCCTCCGCTGCCAAAAGAATTCTGCCAATCTCCGAATCATAGTGCCATGTAAAAATCACACTGATCCCCCCAAAGCATCTTTTCTTTCATTATATCCTCTAAGCCGCTTAATTTCAACCACGAAAAACCCTCCGCCTTTTGGCGGAGGGTGATTCCCGTTAATTTCTGCGCTTTCTGCGCAGGACAAGCCACAGGCCCATGCAGAGCGCAGCCGTACCGCTGACGGCAAACACCGCGATCCAGAGCGTCAGGTTTTCACCGTCGCCCGTCCCCGGCTGGTAAGCCTTGACAAGGAACTGCGCCGTCGCCTCGCCGCTCGCCGAGCGGACAGTCAGCGTGTGTCGGCCAACACTCTGCGTCTCAAGGAACGCCGGCTTCAGCGTCACACGGATGCTGCCCTCCCGCACATCGTATTGGGATGCGTCGAGCAGTTTTCCGTCTACCAGAACCTCCAGGAAATCTGCAAAGGCTGCATTGGAGCGGAAGCTCAGGCCCTGATCGGTGTTCTTCATCCACTCACCGTTCATGCCCTCAATGATTTCCGGTACGAGCTTCGGCAGAACCAGTTCCTCCTCCGAAAGCTCCGTGTTGGCAGAGGCATCGGCAAAGGTGCGGCCGCAGCCGTCGCAGCGCCAGTGCGCACACATACCCTCTTCCGTTACGCTGGCAGGTACCTCATCGACCTTCTCCAGATGCGTATGGTTCTCCGAGTTCTTCTCGCCGTAGTGCTCATGGCAAATCTCGCAAACTGCCTGCTCTACGCACGTCGCCGTTCCGCCGGTATGGCCGCAGACATAGCCGCACTCGGTGCAAGCACCGTTCTCCCACTCATGCGCCTCCTGTGCGACGACGACTGCGCCGCAGCAGTTGACGTATTTCTTCTCGTGGGTTGTCTCCGTCTTGATCCACTCCGCTTCGGCGGTGTGGTTCTCCGGGTCCTTCTCGCCGTAGTGCTCATGGCAAATCTCGCAAACTGCCTGCTCTACGCACGTCGCCGTTCCGCCGGTATGGCCGC
>CAKUDE010000025.1 GCA_934645175.1 uncultured Oscillospiraceae bacterium | reverse complement strand
TTGTGTGGATTACCGATATTGATATCCGGAACCTCGATGATGTGATCCGTTCCGTGAAGTAATTGAATTGTGCTCATAAAACCAAGCCTCCCTATATCATTGTGATGACACGATCATATTATATCATTGCAATGATAGTTTTGTCAACGGGGTTTGAAAATATTCCGAAATAAACTTTGAACCTCCTTTATTGATAGTACATACGAAATGCACCTGCCGAAGCAGGTGCACAAATGGAGTTACATCACAGGATTTTCAAGCAGGTCTTCGATATCGCAACCAAGAACGCGGGATAACTTGTAGAGTGTTCGTGGCCGTGCTCTGCCGATTCTGCATTACATATTGTTCGCAATTGCGGCGAAATCGCGCAGACTCAGCGTCTCGCCGCGCACCGCCGGATCGATGCCGCAGCGTGCAAGCACCTCGCTCCATTCGGCGCGGCTACGCTCCGGAAGCGTCGCGGAAAGCGAATTGAGCAGCGTTTTGCGGCGCTGGGCAAAGGCGGCGCGGACGACACGAAACAGCGCCGTCTCGTCCGCTGCGACCGGCGGCTCGGCGTGGCTCTGCAGCGTCAGGACCGCGCTCGTAACCTTCGGACGGGGCATGAACACCTCCGGCGGCACGTCAAACAGCAGCCGCGGCGCGGCGTAGTATTGGCAGAACACGGAGAAGGCGGAATACTCCGCGCTGCCGGGCGCGGCGCAGATGCGCAAGGCGACCTCCTTCTGCACCATCACGGTCACGGCGGAAAATACCCGGCTCTCCAGCAGCTTTGTCAGCACGGGAGATGTAATATAATAAGGCAGATTGGCGCAGGCGACCGGCCGCAGCCCGCCGAGCTTCTCGCGCACGAGCGCCGCAAGATCGAGCTTCATCGCATCGGCGAAGATCAGCTCCAGATTTTCAAACGCACCGACGGTACGCGCCAGCACAGGCCTGAGCGTCGTGTCCAGCTCTATGGCGACCACGCGCCCGGCGCGGCGGCAAAGCTCCTGTGTCAGCGGGCCGAAGCCCGGACCGATCTCCACCGCGCCGCAGGCGGCGTCGATGCCCGCCTCGGCGACAATGCGCTGCGGTACGCTGCGATCCGTGAGAAAATTCTGCCCCTTGGCCTTGGAAAAATGAAAGCCGAATTCGGCCAGAAGCTGCCGCATCACACGCTCATTGCAGACGTCAATCATCGCCTTCTCCCCCTCTCGGATGCCTTGCGGTCATTTTATCAAAAAACCTGCCGCTTTGCAAGCCGATTCTTTGCGGGTTCGTCATTGACAAGCGCGAAAAATCGTGGTATGATAATCGGGTATAGTAAAAAGGCTGTGACGAAGTATACGCGACGGAATCCGCCGGATCCAGAGAGGGAGCCCGAGGCTGAGAGGCTCCTGCCTGCGCCCGTCCGCGCCACCGCTTCCGAGCCGCCCGGCGGAACGAAGTATGCCGGGACGGGCGCGCCCGTTATTGCGCAAACGAGCGGCAGCGCATTGCGCTGCAAGCAGGGTGGAACCGTGGGAATCGACTTTCTCACCCCTGAATTTTTCAGGGGTGATTTTTTGTTGCCCCGATACCAAAGGAGGATTACACCATGTCCGAAGAAAACAAGTATTCATTTGAAAACGAAGCCTACCGGAAAACGTACTGGCACACCTGCTCGCACGTCATGGCGCAGGCGGTCAAGCGCCTGTGGCCGGAGGTCAAGCTCGCCATCGGCCCGTCCGTTGATAACGGCTGGTACTACGACTTCGATTCCGACTTCGCCTTCACGCAGGAGCACCTCGATGCCATCGAGGCCGAGATGAAGAAGATCTGCAAGGAAAAGCTGCCGCTTGTGCGCAGCGAAAAGCCCCGTGAGGAGGCCATCGCCTATGAGGAGAGCCGCGGCGAGATCTACAAGGTCGAGCTGATCCGCGATCTGCCCGAGGACGCGGTCATTTCGTTCTATACGCAGGGCGAATTCACCGACCTGTGCGCCGGCCCGCATCTGGACTCCACCGGCCGCATCAAGGCCAACGCCTTCAAGCTCACGCAGTGCTGCGGCGCCTACTGGCGCGGCGACTCCAAGCGCAAGATGCTCCAGCGTATCTACGGCGTCGCCTTCCCGAAGAAGGAGGAGCTGGACGAATACCTTGCGCGCATCGAGGAAGCAAAGAAGCGCGACCACCGCAAGCTCGGCAAGGAGCTGGGTTTGTTCATGATGGCCGACGAGGGCCCCGGCTTCCCCTTCTTCCTGCCGAAGGGCATGGTGCTCAAGAACACCCTGCTGGAATACTGGCGCGAGTGCCATAAGCGCTACGGCTATGTGGAAATCTCCACGCCGATCATTCTGAACCAGGAGCTGTGGCACCGCAGCGGCCACTGGGATCACTACAAAAACAATATGTATACCACCGTCATCGACGGCGAGGACTATGCCATTAAGCCCATGAACTGCCCCGGCGGTATGCTCGTCTACAAAAACGAGCCCCATTCCTACCGCGATCTGCCGCTGCGCATGGCCGAGCTGGGTCTGGTGCACCGTCACGAGCTGAGCGGCACGCTGCACGGCCTGTTCCGCGTGCGCTGCTTCACGCAGGACGACGCGCACATCTTTATGACCCCCGCGCAGATGAAGGACGAGATCAAGAACGTCGTAAAGCTCTTCGACGAGATCTACTCCACCTTCGGCCTGAGCTACGCCATCGAGCTGTCCACCATGCCCGAGGATCACATGGGCGACGAGGAGGTCTGGCATTTTGCCGAAAACACCCTCAAGGCTGCCATAGAGGAAATGGGCAAGGAATTCGTCATCAACGAGGGCGACGGCGCCTTCTACGGCCCGAAGCTCGACTTCCATCTGGCCGATTCCCTCGGCCGTACCTGGCAGTGCGGCACCATCCAGCTCGACTTCCAGATGCCCGAGCGCTTTGAACTGGAATACGTCGGCGAGGACGGCGAAAAGCACCGCCCCGTCATGATCCACCGCGCGCTGCTCGGCTCCATCGAGCGCTTCATCGGCGTCATCACCGAGCATTTCGCGGGCGCTTTCCCGCTGTGGCTCAGCCCGGTGCAGGTGAAGGTTCTGCCCATCACCGACCGCACGCACGACTATGCCCGCAGCGTCGTTGAAAAGCTCAACGCCGCCGGTATCCGCGTCGAGGGCGACTTCCGCAGCGAGAAGCTCGGCTATAAGATCCGCGAGGCACAGCTTCAGAAGATCCCCTATATGCTCGTCGTAGGCGATAAGGAAGCCGAAAACGGCGGCGTCGCCGTCCGCACCCGCACCGGCGGCGACGAGGGCGTCATGTCCGTCGAGGACTTTATCGCAAAGTGCAAGGCGGAGATCGCCGCAAAAACGCGCGACTGATCCGCTCCGCCGAAAGGAGGCAAGCGCCGTGATCAAACCGGGATACCTGTTTGCGCGTCTGCGCGAAATGAATTACCGTCAGCTCTTTTCCACAATATCCGAGCTGCACAAAAAAACGGGAAAAAGCCGCGTCTGGCTGTTTGCGGACATTCTGCGCTGTGGTCTGCGCTACGGCGCGGGCTATAAGGACTACAGCTTCTTCCAGTTCTACGACCTGACGCCCGCCCAGCGCGCCACCTATATGACGCGCGGCACCAACAACCGCCTTGTCTCCATGCTCAACGACCGCGACTACTACCACTGCGTGGACGACAAGGTAGAGTTCAACCGCCTGTATGCCAAATACGTCCGCCGCGGCTGGCTCGATATGCGCGGTACGGACGAGGAGAGCTTCCGCCGCTTTATGGAGCGGCGCGAGATCATCATCTCCAAGCCGCTCGCGGAATCCTGCGGGCGCGGCATCGAAAAGCTGGACAAAAAGGACTTCGCCGATCTTCATGCGATGTATGAGCATCTGAAGCAGAGCGGCGCAGCGCTGATCGAGGACTGCATTGTGCAGCATCCGGACGTCGCCGCGCTCTACCCCGGCTCGGTCAACACCTACCGCATCGTTACCGTGCGCGTGGACGGCGTGCCGAACGTGGTCTATGCCTTCATCCGCATCGGAAACGGCGGCAATTTCGTGGATAACCTCAACGCCGGCGGCATCACCGCGCGCATCCGCCTGGAGGACGGCACGATCTGGTATCCGGGCTACGACATCAACGACAATGTGTACGAGATCCATCCCGCCACCGGCTGCAAGCTCGTCGGCTACCGCCTTCCGTTCTGGCAGGAGTCCGTGCAGATGTGCCTGGAGGCGACGGCCGTCGTACCGCAGCTCGGCTATGTCGGCTGGGACGTCGCCGTCGGCGAGGACGGACCGCAGCTCATCGAGGGAAATTTCTTCCCCGGAAACGGCTTTTTGCCCGTTCCGCCGGATACGCCGAACCGCGAGGGAATGCTCCCACGCTTCCGGCAGTTCGTGAAAGACCTGTAATATCGCGCTTCCGCGCACGGCCGGAATCCGGTCGTGCGCGGGTGTGTATCTGTAATGTCAAAAAAGGAGTAACCTATGGAAAAGTATGTGGATTTTGCGGTCGAAAAGACCGTGCAGCTTCTCGCGGTTGACAGCCCCTCCGGCTTTACCGCCGCCGCGGCGGCGCTCGTGCAGCGCGAATTTGAAGCGCTCGGCTTCCGCGCGTGGCAGACCGCCAAGGGCGGTGTGATGATCGATCTGGGCGGTACGGACGAAAACGACGCTCTACTTCTGGAGGCGCACGCCGACACGCTCGGCGGTATGGTCGCCGAGATCAAGGGCAGCGGCCGCCTGCGGATTGACCGGCTCGGCGGCATGAACGCCAACAACGCCGAGGCGGAAAACGTCCGTGTTTACACCAGAGACGGCCGCGTGATCGAAGGTACCTGCCAGCTCTGCAACGCCTCCATCCACGTCAATATGGAGTATAACAACGTCAAGCGAAGCTGGGACACCGTGGAGATCGTTCTTGACGAACCGGTCGAAAGCGCCGACGACGTGAAACGGCTCGGCATCTGCGTGGGCGACGTCGTCTGCTTCGAGCCGCGTACCCGCGTAACGTCCTCCGGTTATATCAAGAGCCGCTTCCTGGACGACAAGCTCTCCGTCGGCATTCTGCTGGGCTTTGCCAAATTCCTGCACGACGAGAAGCTCACGCCCTCCCGCCGCGTTTATGTCCACGTTACGGTTTATGAAGAAGTCGGTCACGGCGGCTCCGCCTCCGTTCCGGCGGGCGTGACCGAGGCCATCTCGGTCGATATGGGCTGCGTGGGCAGCGGCCTGCAATGCACCGAGCGGCAGGTCTCCATCTGCGCAAAGGATTCCGGCGGGCCGTATTCCTATGAGGTCGTCGGCAAGCTCATCGACGCAGCGAAGCGCGAGGGCGCGGACTACGCCGTGGACATCTACCCCGGTTACGGCAGCGACGTCGAGGCGACTCTCCGCGCGGGCTACGACCTGCGCCACGGCCTGATCGGCGCGGGCGTTTACGCCTCGCACGGCTATGAGCGCAGCCACAAAGACGGCGTCCTCAATACCCTGCGCGTCCTGAAGGGCTACCTGTTCCGATGAAGCCGCAGCGCACGGCGCTCTTGCGCCGCTGTCTGTGCTATGCCGGCGCGGCGGCGCTGCTCGCCGCATTGGGCTGGGTGTTCCGTTTTTACGTCTACGGCTATGCCTTTACGGGGATGCTCCTGTTCGCGGCGGCGGCGCTCGTGCTGATATTCGGCGCGCTCGACGTGCTGCGCGGCCGCTTTCCCCGCGCAATAAAATGGGCAAGGCGCATCCTGCTCGGCGGCATGGCGCTGGCACTGCTGCTCGCCGCCGCTACGGGCGCATGGATCCTCTCCGCCGCCTCCGGCGCAAAGGATCCCGATGCCGGCTGGCTGATCGTTCTCGGCGCGGGCGTGGACGGAACGACGCCCAGCGTCTCTCTGAGCCAGCGGCTCCGCGCCGCGCTGGACTACCTGACGCGTTACCCGGAGGCGAAAGCCGTCCTCTCCGGCGGACGGGGGCCGGGGGAGAATATCACCGAGGCGGAGTGTATGTTCCTCTGGCTCACCGCGCGCGGCGTCGACCCCGCGCGGCTGCGTAAGGAGGAACGCTCGACGAATACGCGCGAAAACTTCCGCTATTCGGTCGGCCTGATCGCCGCCGAGGAGGGCTTCGCCCCCGCACGGGCGGCAGTCGTATCGTCGGAGTTTCACCTGTGCCGCGCAACCCTGCTGGCAAAAAACGAGGGACTGACGGCGCTGTGCGTCCCTGCGCGAACAACCGACCGGGCATTTTTCGTCAATATGCTCCTGCGCGAGATTCTCGCCGTGTGGGCGACGCTCCTTTTCGGCTGAGCGACGCGATCTGCTTGTAAATTCCGTAAAACTCTGTTATAATTTTCCCTGAATCTTTCCGAGGAGGAGGGCTGCGGTGTGAATGTCACCTTGCGCGGCATGAAACTCAATTATGTCGATCTCGGCAGCGGCGAGCCGATTCTCGTGCTGCACGGCTGGGGGTCGAATCTGGAGGTGCACCGCGCCATGCTGGAGCAGCTTGCGCGCGGCTATCGCGTGCTGGCGCTCGATCTTCCGGGCTTCGGCGAGTCCGACGAACCGCCCTGCGCCTACGGCGTGGACGACTTTGCCGACGTCGTGCTGGAGTTCTTGCAGCCCTTCGGCTTTTCGTCGCTGACACTGATCGGCCATTCCTTCGGCGGCCGAATTATCATCAAGCTCGCCAACCGCACGCTGCCCTTTGCCGTCCGGCGCATCGTCCTCATCGACAGCGCAGGCATCCGCCCGCAGCCGACGAAAAAAGGCGGCGCACGGCGCAGACTCTACCGCTTTCTGCGCGCAATCGCGGGCTTCGCGCCCGTGCGCAGGCTCTTCCCCGGCGCGTTGGAGGCGCTGCGCAAGCGCTTCGGCTCGGCGGACTATGCCGCCGCGTCCCCCCGGATGCGGGAATGCCTTGTGAAAACCGTCAACGAGGACCTGACGCCGCTTCTGCCGGGAGTCCGGCCTGAAACGCTGCTCATCTGGGGCGAAAACGACACCGCAACGCCTCTTTCCGACGGACAGACCATGGAAAAAGCCATGCCGAATGCCGGTCTGGCCGTCATTCCGAATGCCGGACACTTCTGCTTTCTGGAGCAGCCGGTGATTTTCTCGCGCATCATCGCCTCATTTTTCCGTCTGGAGTGATTGCCATGTCGTGGAATCTGCTGATCCTTCTGCCCTTTCTGAGCTTTTTTGCGCTGGCCTCAATCGGCTCGGTGCATATGTTTCAGCTCAACTCCTATCGCCTGTCCACACACCGGCGCTGGCTGGTGAAGCACGGGATGCGCCGCTGGCTCCCGCTTGCGCTGGCGACCGTCGCCTGCTGCGTCGCCGCCGTGCGAAAGGAAACGCCGCTGCTGATCGGTACGGTGTTCTGCATCTTCTGCATTCAGGCCGTGCTGTGCATTCCGCGGAAGGCAAAAAAGCCTCTGGTCTGTACCAAACGCGTCGTGCGGCTGTTTGTCACAATGGCTCTGCTGCTGGTGTCGGCGCTCCTGCCTGCGCTGCTGCGCGGCAGCGCGCGGCTGTATTATGCGGCGCTGGCGCTGTGCACGCTTTTGCAGCCGCTTTGGGTGCTGCTCGCCGGGCTTATCAATGCGCCGGTCGAAGCCGCCGTGAGGCGCTGGTATATCAACGACGCCAGGCGCATCCTGAAAAACGACCCGTCGCTCCTGACCGTCGGCGTAACCGGCAGCTATGGCAAAACGAGCGTCAAGCACCTGCTGACGACGCTGCTTTCGGCACAATACGACACGCTGATGACACCGGAGAGCTACAACACGCCGATGGGCGTCGTTTTGACCGTGCGCACGAGGCTGCGTCCGCAGCATCGGATCTTCGTATGCGAAATGGGCGCGCGGCACGTCGGCGACATCCGTGAGCTGTGCGACATCGTTTCGCCGAAGCTCGGCGTCGTGACCTCCATCGGCCCGCAGCATCTGGAAACCTTCGGGAGCATGGAAAACATCCGAAGGACAAAATTCGAGCTGGTCAACGCCCTTCCGCCCGACGGAACGGCCTTTCTGAACTTTGAGGACGAAAACGTACGTATCGCCGCCGAGGGCTACGCCGGCAAAAAAATCACCTACGGCCTGAGCGACGCCTGCGACTATTACGCAACGGACATCACCGCCTCGGCGCGCGGCACGCGCTTTGTGGCGCACACGCCGAAGGGCGACAGCTTCGAGTTCGGCGCGCGCCTGCTCGGGCGGCACAATGTCATCAATCTGATCGGCGCAATCGCCGTCTGCTGTGAGCTGGGCATCGCGCCGGAGAAGCTCCGTGCGCAGGCGCAGCGCATCGAAAGCGTCGAGCATCGCCTGCAGCTCCGCAGAAGCGGCAATGTTACAATTATCGACGACGCTTATAATTCCAACCCCGCCGGAGCACACGCCGCCATCGACGCGCTGGCGCTGTTTGACGGCTATCGCATTCTCGTCACCCCCGGTATGGTCGAGCTGGGCGCAAAGCAGGCGGAGCTGAACCGGGAATTCGGCACTTACGCCGCGAAATTCTGCGACGAGATCATCCTTGTCGGCGAAAAGCAGGCCGTGCCCATCGCCGAGGGCGTCCGCGCAGCGGGCTTTGACGAAGCGCATCTGACCGTCGCGCACGACCTTCAGGCGGCGCTGGAACGCGCCTACGGCTGCAAAACCGGCGGTCGCGAGCGCGTGATCCTGCTGGAAAACGACCTCCCGGACAATTATTGAAAGGTGGAATTGCAATGAAACTTTGCGTAGCGGTGCTGTTCGGCGGGAAAAGCGTCGAGCACGAGGTGTCCGTCATCTCCGCGCTTCAGGCGTTGGCGAAGCTCGACCCCGAGAAATACGACCCGCTTCCCATTTATATTACAAAGCAAAACGAAATGTATGTCGGCGAGCAAATCGGGAACATCCGCGCCTATCGCGACATCCCGGCGCTGCTCAAGGAGAGTACGCGCGTTATTCTGCTCAACGAGGGCGGCCGCGTGGCCGTCACCGAGCCGGTCAGGCATTTCGGCCGCAGGCGCTTCCATCGGATCATCGACGTGGCGCTGCCCGTCGTCCACGGCACAAACGTGGAGGACGGCACCTTACAGGGCTATCTGCACACGCTTGGCCTGCCCTACGCCGGCTGCGATGTGCTTTCGTCGGCGCTCGGCATGGACAAATATGCGCAAAAGGTTTTGTTCCGCGACGCGGGCGTTCCCGTGCTGCCCGGTAAGTGCTATCTGAAAACGGACTTCTATGCAGACGAAACCGCCACATTAACGGACATTGAAACGGCGTTCGGCTATCCCGTAATCGTCAAGCCCGTGAACCTCGGCTCCAGCGTCGGCATCCGGAAGGCCGGAGACCGCGCGGAGCTTGCCGAAGCGCTTGACCTCGCCTTCCGCTTTGCCGGTCGGGTACTGCTGGAGCCCGCCGTTGTGCATCTGCGTGAGATCAACTGCGCCGTGCTCGGCGATATTTATGAGGCCGAGGCGTCCGAATGCGAGGAGCCGCTCAACGCGACGGACATTCTGAGCTACGAGGACAAATATATGGCCGGCGGCAAGGTCGGTAAAAACGGCAAGTCCGGCGGCAGCAAGGGCATGGCAAGCCTGTCGCGTAAAATCCCCGCCGACCTCTCCCCGGAGCGCCGTGAGGAGGTACGCACGCTGGCCGTAAAGGCCTTCCGCGCGCTCGGCTGCGCGGGTGTCGCACGCATTGACTTCCTGCTGGACACCGCAGCCGACCGCCTTTATCTTAACGAGATCAATACCATCCCCGGCTCACTGTCGTTCTATCTCTGGCAGCCGCTCGGTATGGACTATCCGAAGCTGCTCGACCGGCTGATCGAGCTGGCGCTCAAGCGTGAGCGCGAGCAGGAAAGCCTGAGCTTCTCCTTTGAAACAAATCTGCTGCAAACCGCCGACCTCGGCGGCAGCAAGGGCAGCAAGCGATAACCGCCGCTTACGGCAGTAAAAAGCCCCTCTTTCCAAAGAGGGGCTTTCGTGCACCGCACCGCCGTATGTCATTGCGAGGAGCGTGCGGCGTCTCCCGTTTTGTGTCATTGCGAGGAGGGCGCAAGCCCGACGCGGCAATCTAATGCAGGGGCTTACAGGAGATTGCCACGGCCACTGACGTGGCCTCGCAATGACATATTCTTTCGGATTGCCGCGCCCCCTTCGGGCTTGCGCAATGACATAAAGAGGCTCCCCTTGTAAGGGGAGCCTCTTTGCTCGCGGCGGACACCTCACCCGGCCGCTCCATCCAGTTTCTCGTCCGTCTTTCCCCGCAAGGGGAAGTCGTCGGAGCGGGGCGTGCGGTTTTTCAGAGCAGCTCCTGATCGTAGATCGCGCGGACGCCGCCGATAAACTTCGGGCGGGTTCGCGCCGCCAGCAGAATGGCGCTGCCGATATGGTCGAGCCCCAGCCGCAGCGGGACGGCGACGGGCTTCAGGTGCATACCGATGAGCGTGCCGCCGATGTCCAGCCCGGCGTCGGCGCGGATGCTTTCCACGGCAATCGGCTCGGCAAAGGCGTGATATGCCGCAGTCGCGAACGAGCCGCCCGCCTTGGGCTGCGGCACAACGTTCACGCGGTCGGCATTCGGCAGCGCGGCGCGCTCTACGATGAGCGCCCGGTTCAGATGCTCGCAGCACTGCGCCGCAAGCCAAATTCCCTTTTCGCGCAGCACGCCGTAAATCGCGTCAAACACGACCTGCGCAACCTCCGGCCGCGAGTCCGAGCCGATACGGCTGCCGCAGATTTCGCTTGTGGAGCAGCCGACGACCACCAGATCCCCCGCGTGCAGCTTCGCCTTTTCGCAAAGAAGCTGCGCGGCCTGCTGCGCCTGAATACGGATTTCTTCTGTCATATTCTTTTCCCTCCTGTAAGCCGGTCAATGGTTTTTTGCTTCCACGCGGTCGAGCGTCTTGCTCTCGCGCAGCGCGGCGATCAGTGCCACGGCGGCGACCAGACCGATGGCGCCCTGAAGCAGATTGCCGGGGATGCTCGTTGCGGCGGCCAGCCCCTTGCCGAGGATCATCCATGCGTAAAGGAAGTAGCCGAGCACCATCCAGAGCTCCGCGAGCGCGCCGCCGGCAATGCGGCCGAGGTAGCCGTGCTTTTTTCCGAGCGCACGGTAGACCAGCGCCGCGATGACGCACATCAGCGCCTTGATGACCAAGGTACCGGCAATGTAGTGCGGATAGCCGCCGATCAGGTCGGCCAGCGCGGAGCCGACGCCGCCGGCAAACGCGCCGAAGGCCGGACCGAGCACCCACGCAGAGAGCAGCACGAAGCAGTCGCCGATGTTGACATAGCCCTGCGTTGCGGGCATCTGGATTTGAATGAGCAGCGTCGAAACGCAGACGAGCGCGGCAAAGAGCGCCGTAAGCACCATTTTTTTCAAATGGAAGGCCTGTTTCATGGGATTTCCTCTTGCTTTCTTTTGATACGTCGATTATACTACGGATTGGCATGATGAAAAGTGCCAAAACATTCTTTTTTAACCATACCAGACGGAGGAGCCATGCTGACCTATTCCCTGCAGAAGGGCGGCGCAAAGCCGCTTTACGCCCAGCTTTACGAGTCGATCCGTGACGATATCGCCGCCGGAAGGCTGTCCGCGGGCGAACGTCTGCCCTCGCGCCGCGCACTGGCCGCGCATCTCGGCATAAGCCTTGCAACGGTGGACAGCGCTTATGCCCAGCTCGAGGCCGAGGGCTATTTGCACGCCAGGGCGCGCAGCGGCTTTACGGTCTGCGCCATCGGCGCGCCGCCCGCCGCCCTGCCTGCGCCGCAGCCGCCCGTGCCACCTGAGGTCGAACGGACGCCGCTTTTGCCGCTCTCCGGCGGCGGCGCGGACAGTGCATTTCCCTTTTCCGTCTGGGCAAAGGCCGTCCGCGAGGTGATGAGCAGCCGCGGGCGGGCGCTTCTGCGCCCGGCGGATAACCGCGGTGTGCCGGAGCTGCGCGAGGCCATTGCCGGGCATCTGCGCCATGCGCGGGGTCTGAGCGTCTCGCCGGAGCAGATTCTGGTCGGCGCAGGCAATGAATATCTCTACGGTCTGATCGTTCAGCTTCTCGGACGCGGCGCGCTTTACGCCGTGGAGGATCCCTGCCACAGACAGATTGCGCGCGTCTACGCCGCGCATGGCGCGCAGCTCTGCCCGCTGCCGCTGGACGGCGAGGGTCTGCGGCTCGACGCGCTGCGTCGATGCGGCGCGCAGATTGCGCATATCTCCCCGGCGCACCACTTCCCCACGGGGATCGTCATGCCGATCCGCCGCCGCAACGAGATGCTGCATTGGGCGAACGCCGCGCCGGGACGCCATATCGTCGAGGACGACTATGACAGTGAGCTTCGCCACAGCGGACAGCCGCTGCCGCCGCTGTTTTCGCTGGACGCGGGCGGACGGGTGATCTATGTCAGCACCTTTTCGCAGACGCTCGCGCCTTCCCTGCGCGTGGCCTATCTGTGCCTGCCGCCGTCGCTCCTGGCGGAATACCGCGAGCGGCTGGGCTTCTACGCCTGCACCGTGCCGTCGCTGGAGCAGTATGCGCTGGCGCGGTTTATCGCCTCCGGCGACTATGAGCGCCATCTGAATCGTCTGCGCAAGCGCTGCCGCGACCGTCGTGACGCGCTGCTGGCAGCCATTGCCGCAGGCCCGCTGCGCGAGCGCTGTGAGGTGGTGGAAAACGGCGCGGGCACGCATTTTCTGCTGCATCTGAAAACTGACCGCCCGGATGCCGAGCTCAAGGCGGCCGCGGCCGAGCGCGGACTTGCCTTGCAATTTCTGAGCGATTACCGCATCTGTACGCCCGTGGAGCCCGGCGCACTGGTGTTTCAGTATGCCAACCTCAGTCCGCAGGAGGCGCAGGAGGCGCTCTCCCGGCTTGCGGCGCTGCTGGACGAAGAAAAAATCGGGAAAAACGAAAAAAAGACTTGACAAGCCGGGGTTCGTCCGCTATAATAATTGCGCTACGGACGATTAGCTCAGCTGGCTAGAGCATCCGCTTGACGTGCGGAAGGTCATAGGTTCGAGTCCTATATCGTCCACCAGACATCCGAAAGCAGCTTGCTTTCGGATGTTTTTGATTTCCGGAGCAAGCGGGAGCTGCTTTACGCCGCCTTCGTGTCATTGCGAGGAGGGCGCAGCCCGACGCGGCAATTCAATAAATATGTCATTGCGAGGAGCGAAGCGACGTGACAATTCAATTAAATATGTCATTGCGAGAAGCGAAGCGACGTGGCAATCTGATGTAGGGTTTTACAGAAGATTGCCACGACTTGCTGACGCTAGTCTCGCAATGACAGAGGGTACATAAGATTGCCACGGCCACTGACGTGGCCTCGCAATGACATATCGTGCCTGCCGCTCCCGCAATGACATGGATGGCAAGTTTTCGACGCGCAAAAAAAGCACTTGCAGATCGCAAGTGCTTTTTTGTGTCCTAGGATCGGCAGACCGGCGCATTTCGTTTCACCGTGAGCTTTCTGTAGTTCACGGTGAAGCAAATGATCTCGGCAATCGCCGTAATGGTCCACGAGAAAATATACAGCAGATACAGAGACGGAATGGTGCGGAAGTGGGCAAATACGGTATAGATCCACACCACACGGAACACACAGGAGCCGATGATGACAATCACGGTGGGCGCGAAGCTCTTGCCGATGCCGCGGCAGGCTGCGATGCTGCAATCCATAAAGGCGCTGACGGCATAGGAGAAGCTCATGATCCGCGTGCGCTGCAGCCCGGCCTCGATGACCGCTTCTTCGTTAGAGAACAGGGAAAGGAACTGCCTGCCGAACAGATACAGCGCGCCGCCGAGCACCGCGCCTACCAGGAAAGAATAGCAAACGCCGATAAAATAGCTTTTCAGCATACGGTCGCGCTTCTCCGCGCCCAGATTCTGCCCCATAAAGGTCGCGCAGGCGCTGTAAAACGCCGCCATGATGTTATAGATAATGGCGTCGGCATTGGCCGCGGCGGAATTTCCCTCGACCATGACGGAATCAAAGGAATTGACGGCGCCCTGGATAAAGAGATTGGCAACGGCAAAAACGGCGTTTTGGAATCCGGCAGGGATTCCCAGCCCGAGGATGTGCTTCATCTCGGATCTGTCCTGCCCGTTCTTCAGATCCCGGAAGCGGAAGGCGCAGTCGTCGTTCTGCCGTCCCATATGCATCAGAATCAGCACTGCGGAGACATACTGCGTGATGATACTGGCAAGTGCAACGCCGTCCTCCGCCATGCCGCAGATAATAACGAAAAACAGATTGAAAAGCACGTTCAGGATCCCGGCGATCATCAGATATGCAAGCGGGCGCTTTGTGTCCCCGTTTGCGCTGAGCACACCGTTGCCGAAGTTGAAGATTCCGAGCGCGGGCATACCGAGCGCATAGATCCGGAAATAGCGCACGGCCCCTTCGATCAGATCGTCCTTGGTGCCGAGCAGCTCCAGCATGAACCGCGCAGACAGCAGGCAAAGCACCGTAATAATGCAGCCGGTCGCGAGGCAGATCACAAAGGATGCGCGGACGGAAGCGGTCACGCCCGCCTTATCCTGCGCGCCGAGGTGCTGCGCGACCCGAACGTTGACGGCGCTTCCCATTCCGATGAGAAAGCCGGTAAACAGCGATACCAGGATCGTCGTGGAGCCGACCGCGCCCAACGCCTCCGCGCTTGAGAACTTGCCGACAACCGCCACGTCCGCCATATTGAAAAGCACCTGCAAAAGCTGAGACAGCATGAGCGGGACGCTGAAGAAGAACATATTTTTCCACAGAGAGCCCTGCGTCATCTGGATTGTGCCGCGCGCTCTTCTGAAGTTGGAAGACAGACTTGCCATTGTATATCTCCTCCGAAGGCTGAAATGCCGCATATTCACGGGGCCTGCCCGCAGCCGCATACAGCTTTTCCTTATACCACAGAGCGCACGGTTTTGCAATAGGTAAAAATAATAATTCTCTGTCGGGTGGCCGTGGCATCCACCGACAACTGTCATTCAACTGTCATTGCGAGGCAGGCAGAAACAACATGTCATTGCGAGACTTGCGGCAGCAAGTCGTGGCAATCTCCTGCACCGATAACTGTCATTGCGAGACCCCGAAGGGGTCGTGGCAATCTCTTGTAAAACCCTGCATTAGATTGCCACGTCGCTTCGCTCCTCGCAATGACAAATAACGGACGTGCCGCGTCGGGCTTGCGCCCTCCTCGCAATGACACGGGAGTGCGGCAGCGAATGTGTCATTGCGAAGCTGTGTCAGTGGCCGTGGCAATCTCAACGAACGAAAAAAGCCTCCACTCGGGAGGCTTTTTGTCATTTATGGTATCTTGTTCCGGCGAGAATGGACTCGGCACGGTAGAGCTGCTCAAGTGCCATAACGCGCATCAGATGGTGCGGAAAGGTCATCGGCGAAACGCTCAGCCGAAAATCGGCCTGCGCTTTGATGCCCGGGTCGATGCCGAAGGACGAGCCGATGAGGAACACGGCGTTGCTTTTGCCGTTTAACCAGACATTCCCAAGCGTCTGCGCCAGCGCCTCGGAGGAAAGCAGCTTTCCCTCGGGCGTGAACACGCAGAACCACGCGCCCTTCGGCAGCTTTGCGCGGATCAGCGCCGCCTCTGCGGCAAGCCCCGCGGCGATCTGCGCCGGAGAGGGGTCGTCCGGCAGGCGCGTTTCGGGCAGCTCAATCAGCCGAAATTCCCCGAACGCGCCGAGCCGCTTGACGTATTCCGCCGAGGCATCCAGATAAAAGCGCTCCTTGAGCTTGCCCATGGCAATGAGCGTCAGCATCGGCGCTACCTCCGCTTCGCCAACGGCGTAGAGCGCTCCTGCGCCTCGAGAAGCGCAAGAATGATACGGTTGGAAACAAGCCAGCCCTCCTCGGTCAGCCGCCAGCGCTCGCCGCTCTGTTCGGCAAAGCCCTTTTCGGCAAAGCGCAGCAGCAGCTTTTCCAGCGGCGCAAAGGGCATAAGGAAGCTGCGCTCATATTCGGACGCCTCAATGCCCTCGGCAATGCGCAGCCGCAGCATCACATACTCACCCGCGCGTTCGCGCAGAGGGATCGTGTCGCACTCGCTCAGCACCTGTCCGTGGTCGCGGATTCCTGCAATGTAACCGTCCAGATCACGGAGGATCGTAAAACGCTTCCCGGTGAAATCCGATGCGGCGGTCGGGCCGAAGCCGAGATACTCTCCGCCCGTCCAGTATTTCAGGTTATGCCGCGAGGCAAGTCCCGGCCGGGCGAAGTTGGAAATTTCGTAGTGCTCATAGCCGTAGTCGCGCAAAATGGCGCACGCAGCCAGATACATCTCCGCCTGCCGATCGTCCGAGGGAAGGTTTGCGCAGTCCTGATAGTCCCAAAGGGGCGTACCCGGCTCGACGCGCAGGCCGTAGCACGACAAATGCTCCGGCCGAAGCTCCAGAACGTGCTCCACCGTCTCCTTCCACTGCTCCAGCGTCTGATTCGGCAGACCGTACATCAGGTCAAGCGACAGATTTGCGAAGCCCGCCTCCCGCGCGCGCAGCACGGCCTGCCGCGCCTGCTCATAGGTATGCGGGCGGCCGAGTCTGCGCAGCATTTCGTCGTCGTCCGACTGTACGCCGATGGAAATGCGGTTAAAGCCGCCGCGCAGCAGCCGGCGCAGGTCGGCGGGGGTCACGCTGTCCGGATTGGCCTCAAAGGTGATCTCCGGATCGGGCGCCATGCGGAAGCGGTGCAGAATCTCGTCGAGAATCTGATTCAGACCGCCCGCGCCGAAGAAGCTGGGCGTGCCGCCGCCGAAATAGACGGTATCGACCTCGTGCTCCGGCGCCAGCTTCCCGGACTCGCGGATATGGTCGGCAAGCGCCTGCAAATAGGCGTCCGTGGTGCGGCGGTCGCGGCTGCCGCCGAGCGAATAGAAATCGCAGTATTCGCACTTGCTCTTGCAGAAGGGAATGTGGACATAAACGCCCAGTTTTTTGGGCTGCACGGCGTGTTTCGTCAGCAAAAACGCCATGTCACTTTCCTCCGATCATACTCTCCAGGAAGGCGCGGAGCTCCTCCGGCGTACCGCCGCGCACGCAGCGCTTATCCACAAAGAACCAGTTGCCCGAGGTATTTTGCAGCAGCAGAAGGTGCTCCGTCTCGCGCAAACCGCGCAGGGACGAATAGCCGCATTCCACGCTGTCGCCGCTTTCGCGGATGGTCTGCGTGAGCACAAGGTCATAAAACTCCGTGGTCAGATGCAGCGCGTCCGTGCCGAAGGCGGCCCGGATCTGCGCCTCCCACTTTTGCAGGGCACGCTTCTGACCGAAGAAGCGCGAATAGATCAGCAGGCCGCCCGCCAGCAGGCACACGGCGATGCTCAGCCACGCCGAGGCGCTTCGCGTAATGATCAGCTGCCACACGGAGATGCCGAGATACGACGCAAGCATCGCAAGGCACACGGCAAAGAGCACCTGTCCGCCGCGGCTGGCCATGGCTTTATTGGCCTCCTCGTGCAGCGAAACGTCAAGCGACGTTTCCACGGAGAAGCGGGGGCGCGGCGCTTCCTCGACGACGGTCTCCACGGCCTGTACGTCGATGATTTCACGTTCTGACATTTAACCTTCCTCCTTGTCGTCCGCCGAGGGGGTCGCCTGCACCGCAATCACGCGGTTGCCCTCCTCGATACGCATGAGAATGACGCCCTGCGTGTCACGGCCCAGCTCGCTGATGCTGGCAGCGGAGGTACGCAGAATGACGCCGCCGGACTCGATGAGCAGCACGTCGTCGTCCTCGCCGACGACAATCGCGCCCGCAACGGGGCCGGTCTTGTCCGTCAGGCGGTAGTTCTTCAGACCCTTGCCGCCGCGGCCCTGCACCTCGTCGCCGCGCAGATAGGCATCCAGCGCGGTGCGCTTTCCGT
This sequence comes from uncultured Oscillospiraceae bacterium, assembly GCA_934645175.1. Classification (GTDB taxonomy): domain Bacteria; phylum Bacillota; class Clostridia; order Oscillospirales; family Oscillospiraceae; genus JAZOXB01. The sequence goes on along the minus strand of CAKUDE010000025.1, from coordinate 15,150 downwards.
AGCCCTTTTCGGTCACGGTCAGCAGGCATTTTCCCTTTTCGGCCACGGCTGCGCCGACAACGGCGTCGTCCTCGCCCAGACGGATACCGCGCACGCCTGCGGCCATGCGGCCCATGCTGCGCACATCCGTTTCGGCAAAGCAGATGGCCATGCCGCGCCGCGTGGCAAGCAGCACGCTGTCGTCACCGCTTGTTTTCAGCACAGCGATCAGCTCGTCGCCCTCGTCGAGCGTGAGCACACGGATGCCCGCCTTGCGGGCGGTGTAGACCTCGCTCAGGCCGATGCGCTTGACGGTACCGTTGCGCGTAACCATCATCAGATATTCATTCTCCGTAAACTCCCGCGTCAGCAGCATCGCCGTCACGCGCTCGCCCGCCTCCAGCGGCAGGAGGTTGACGATGTTCGTGCCGCGCGCGGTGCGCCCGGCCTCGGGAATCAGGTAGCCCTTGCGGCGATGGACACGGCCGAAGTTCGTAAAGAACAGCAGATAGTCGTGCGTCGAAGCAAGGAAGAGATTTTTGATATAGTCCTCGTCCTTGAGGCTCTGCGCCGAAACGCCGCGCCCGCCGCGCTTCTGCGCACGGTAGGTATCGACGGGCAGTCGTTTGATATAGCCCGCCTCGGAGAGCGTGTAGCAGCAGTCCTCCTCATCGATCAGATCCTCGTCGTCGATCTCGTCGGCCACATCGACGATCTCGGTGCGGCGCGCATCACCGTATTTGTCGCGGATGGCGGTCAGCTCGTCCTTCACGATGGACTTGACCAGCTCCGGGTCGGCCAGCACGCGGCGGAAGTAGGCGATACGCTCCTCCAGCTCGTTGTATTCGTTCTGGAGCTTTTCGCGGTCAAGCCCCTGCAGCGCCTTCAGGCGCATATCGAGGATTGCCTGCGCCTGAATGTCGTCCAGGCCGAAGCGCTGCATCAGGTTCTCTTTCGCGTTGTCATATGACGCGCGGATGATGCGGATCACCTCGTCGATATTGTCCTGCGCAATGAGCAGACCCTCCAGAAGGTGCGCCCGTTCGAGCGCCTTTTTGAGATCGAACTTCGTCCGGCGGACGATGATCTCCTCCTGATATGCCAGATACTCGTCAAGGATCTCGCGCAGCGAGAGCACCTTCGGCTGGCTCTGATTTTTCACCAGCGCCAGCATATTCACCGCAAAGGTGCTCTGCATGGCGGTCTGGGCGAACAGGCGGTTGAGCACGACCTGTGCATTGGCCTCACGCTTGAGCTCGATCACGATGCGCATACCGTTGCGGTCGGATTCGTCGCGGATATCCGAAATGCCCTCAAGGCGTTTTTCGTTGACCTGATCGGCCATATTCTTGATGAGCATCCGTTTGTTGACCTGATAGGGAATCTCGGTAACGATGATGCGCTGGCGGTTCTGTCCGAATTCCTCCAGCTCCGTGCGGGCGCGCAGGGTAATACGGCCGCGGCCGGTGGCATAGGCGGCGCGGATACCCGCCCGGCCGAGGATCAGTCCCTTTGTCGGGAAATCCGGGCCTGTGACGTGCTCCATCAGATCGGAAAGCGTGGCCTCCGGGTTTTCCAGCACGCACAGGCAGGCGTTGATGACCTCCGTAAGGTTATGCGGCGGGATGTTGGTCGCCATGCCGACGGCAATGCCCGACGAGCCGTTGACCAGCAGATTCGGGAAGCGGCTCGGCAGCACGCGCGGCTCCTTGCGCGTCTCATCAAAGTTCGGGTCCCAATCGACCGTCTCTTTTTCGAGGTCGCGCAGCATTTCGTTCGAGATTTTTGACAACCGCGCCTCCGTGTAACGGTAGGCCGCAGGGGGGTCGCCGTCCACGGAGCCGAAGTTGCCGTGGCCGTCAACGAGCATATAGCGCATGGAAAAATCCTGCGCCAGGCGCACAAGCGCATCGTAGACCGAAGCGTCGCCGTGCGGATGATACCGGCCCAGTACGTCGCCGACGCAGGTCGCCGACTTCTTGAACGGCTTGTCAGAGGTCAGATTATCCTCATACATTGCATACAGAATGCGCCGATGGACGGGCTTCAGGCCGTCGCGCACATCGGGCAGCGCGCGGCCGATGATAACCGACATGGCGTATTCCATATAGCTCTTGTGCATTTCATGCACAAGCTCGGAGGTTACGATCGCCTGATCCGGGAAACGGATGTCCTCAGGCTTATAGTCCTTCTTATGTGCCAATGGGGTTCCTCCTTACGGTAAAATTGCGGAGTAAATCAATATGCGGAGCTTGCAGGAGATTGCCGCACTCACGCGTGTCATTGCAAGGAGGGCGCGACGCCTCCCGTTTTGTGTCATTGCGAGAAGGGTGCAGCCCGACGCGGCAATCTAATGCAGGTTCTTACAAGAGATTGCCACGGCCACTGGCGTGGCCTCGCAATGACAGTCGTCGGTGCACAAGATTGCCACGGGCGGCAGAGCCGCCCGTGCAATGACGAGGCGTATGCCCGCAATCGCGTCAATAGTCCAAGTTCTGCACATACCGTGCATTCTTCTCGATATATTCCTTTCGCGGTTCGACCTTTTCTCCCATCAGGAGGGTAAAAATCTCGTCGGCCTTTACGGCGTCCTCGAGCTTGATCTGCTTGAGCGTGCGTTTTTCGGGGTCCATCGTCGTTTCCCACAGCTCGTGCGGGTCCATTTCGCCGAGACCCTTGAAGCGCGCGATGTCCACCTTGGCGTTGGGATTGTCCGCGCGCAGCTCGGCGGAGATCCGGTCGCGCTCCTCATCCGAGAAGGCCATGCGCGTCTGCTTGCCGCGCGTGAGCTTATACAGCGGCGGCATGGCGGAATAGACGTAACCGTTTTCGATCAGCGGACGCATATAGCGGAAGAAGAAGGTCAGCATCAGCGTCCGGATATGGCTGCCGTCCACGTCCGCATCGGCCATAATGACGATCTTGTGATAGCGCAGCTTGTCGGTATTGAACTCCTCGCCGATGCCCGCGCCGAGCGCGGTGATGACGGGCTGCAGCTTATCGTTGCCGATCACCTTATCCTCGCGGACCTTTTCCACATTGAGCATCTTACCCCACAACGGCAAAATCGCCTGGAAGCGCGAGTCGCGTCCCTGCGTGGCGGAGCCGCCTGCGGAGTCGCCCTCGACGATATACAGCTCCGTGAGCGTCGGGTCTGTTTCGTTGCAGTCGCGCAGCTTGTCCGGCATGGCCGCGCCGCCGAGAGCGGTCTTGCGGCGGATGGACTCGCGCGCCTTGCGTGCGGCCTCCCGCGCGCGGTTGGCGGTCATGGCCTTGTCGAGGATCACGCGCGCAACGGCGGGATGCTCCTCAAAATAGGTCGTAAGCTGCTCATTGACCACATTATCCACCAACGTGCGGATGTAGGCGTTGCCGAGCTTGGCCTTTGTCTGTCCCTCAAACTGCGCATTGGTCAGCTTGACGGAGATCACGGCGGTCAGACCCTCGCGGCAGTCCTCGCCGGAGACCTTGTCCGCGTCGGTCTTGATGACGCCCGCCTTGACGCCGTAGGCGTTCATCACGCGCGTGAGCGCGGCCTTGAAGCCCGTCTCGTGCATACCGCCCTCCGGCGTATGGATGTTATTGGCAAACGAAATGAGCGTTTCGTTATACGAATCGGTGTATTGCAGCGCGATCTCCGCCTGCGCGTCGCCCTTGGCGCCGGCCATGTAAATGACCTCGTTGTGCAGCTCGGTTTTGTGGCGGTTGTGCCACTGCACAAACTCGCGGATGCCGCCCTCATAGCACATGGCGTCGCTCGGGCCGTCCTCGCTGCGCTTATCCGCAATCTCAATATGCAGTCCGGCGTTCAGGAACGCCTGCTCGCGCATCCGCGTGTGCAGCGTTTCATAGTCGAACCGGGTCGTGTCGAACATCTCGGGATCGGGCTTGAAGGTCACAACCGTCCCGTGCCGCTCCGTCTCGCCGACGACGCGCATAGGCTGCGTAATATTGCCGCGGGAGAAATCCATGCGGTAGATTTTTCCCTCCTTGTGGACCTCGACCGTAAGCCATTCGGACAGCGCGTTGACAACCGAGGCGCCGACGCCGTGCAGACCGCCGGAGACCTTATAGCCGCCGCCGCCGAACTTTCCGCCCGCGTGCAGCACGGTAAAGACGACCTCCAGTGCGGGCTTGCCGGTCTGTGCCTGAATGTCCACGGGGATGCCGCGGCCGTCGTCCTCGACGGTAATGGTCTCGTCGGGGTTGATGGTCACAACGATGTGCTTGCAATAGCCCGCGAGCGCCTCGTCGATGGAGTTATCGACGATCTCGTAGACCAGATGGTGCAGACCGCTGGCGGAGGTGGAGCCGATATACATACCCGGCCGCATCCGCACGGCCTCCAGCCCTTCGAGCACCTGGATTTGTGAGGCGTCGTATTCCCGGCTGACCGTGGTATTCATCAATTCTTCGGACATATAAGAATCTCCTTTGTTGGAAAATGAAGATGCGATAAAGTTGTCTGCAATATTGTCATTGCGAGGAGCGAAGCGACGCGGCAATCTGATGCAGGTTCTTACAAGAGATTGCCACGGCCACTAACGTGGCCTCGCAATGACAGTGGGATTCGTGTCATTGCGAGGAGGGCGCAGCCCGACGTGGCAATCTAAAGTCAGGTCTCACAGGAGATTGCCACGACCCCTGCGGGGTCTCGCAATGACAGGCGTCGATACACGAGATTGCCACGGGCGGCAGAGCCGTCCTCGCAATGACAAGTGTCGGTGCAGGAGATTGCCACGACTTGCTGTCGCAAGTCTCGCAATGACACATTGTTCCTGCCGTCCTCACAATGACATATCGTCCCTGCCGCCCTTGGCGCCCCTCTTCAGGGGGAAGGCGCGGAGAGACGCCGCTCCAGTGCGGCAGCGTTAAACTGCGTCAGGTATGCGCGGGTCATACCGAATTCCTCCGTGAGCACAAAGCTCTTCGGCAATGCGCCGGACACGTCTACAACCTGCCCCTGCTGCTCGGCCTCGGTCAGAAACGCCCGCGTGTGGCGCGAGAATGAGGTGTTGTCCAAATCAAAAATGCCGATCACGGAGCGCTCGCGCACTGCCATGTCGCCGCCGATGGATAGATACATTGCAATTACTCCAAAATCTTTCCGTTTTCGATGCGGAAGGTTTTTCCCAGCTTCGTCAGCCGGTCGGTTTCGCAGCAGGTGATAAAGATCTGCCCGCCGCCGAGGCGATTGAGCACAAAATCCTGCCGCGCGGCGTCCAGCTCGCTCAGAACGTCGTCGAGCAGCAGCAGCGGCTCCTCGCCGCAGTCGCGGCGGATCAGCTCACGCTCCGCCAGCTTCAGGCTGATGGACGCCGTGCGCGTCTGTCCCTGCGAAGCAAACTGCGCCACAGGAAGTCCGTTGAGCGCGGCAAGAAAATCGTCGCGATGCGGCCCGGAGAGACACTGACCGCTGTCCCACTCCGCGCGGGCGTGCGTCTGCTGATGCTCGGCGAGCGCCTGCGTCAGCTCCGCGGTGGAAGCAAAGGGGTCACAGACGGTCGAAACCGTCTGATACTGTAATGTTAAATTTTCTTTTCCGCCGGAAAAATCGTGATGGAATGCGGCGGCCGGTTCGGCCAGCGCCTGAAGAAAGCGCGCACGGTAAGAGATGAGCAGCGCGCCGAGCTGGGCCATACGCGCGTTGTAATCCGGCAGCAGCGCGCGGTACGACTCCAGGCGCTCACGCAGCACGGCGCTTTTCTGCTCCAGCACACGGCCGTATTCGGCCAATGCGGCAGCGTAATTCGGCCGAAGCTGACAGATCACATCATCCAGCAGTCTACGTCTTTGCGCCGCGCCCCGCCGGAGCACCTGGAGATCCTCCGGGCAGAACAGCACGGATTTTAATACGCCCGTAAACTGCGCGGCGGTTTTCTGCCTGACGCCGGAGAGCCAGAGCTGCCTCGGCCTGCGGCCGGAAAACAGCACGGCGCGCAGCTCCTGCTCGCGCTCCTGCGCAAATACGCGGGCGCTCAGCTCGGCAAATTCCGTGTCAAACCGCAGAAGCTCCGCCTCGCGGCGCGTGCGGAACGAGCGGCCGGTACACAGATAGCCGATGGCCTCCAGCAGATTTGTCTTTCCGTTGGCATTGTCGCCGATCAACAGGTTCACACCCGGAACAAAATCGGCCCGCGCCTCGGAATAATTTCGAAATCCGCGCAGATATAACGAGTTAATTTGCATTTTTTACTTCGTAACGCTTCTCATCCAGCGTCACGACGTCGCCCGGAACGAGCTTCTTTCCGCGCATGGTACAAATTTCCCCATTGACGGCGACCTCGCCGCCCTGAATGCGCAGCTTGGCCTCGCCGCCGGAGCCGACGGCATTCGCCAGCTTCAGAAAGCTTTCGAGCTTGATAAATTCCGTTGTAATATCGACCGCCAAAGGCCGGATTGCAACGCGATGAACTGTAACTTTCATATTTGACTTCCTTGTAACGAGCGAATTTTCTTTTATTATAAAAGCAAGCGGGGATTTTACACAAGATTGCCACGACTTGCTGGCGCAAGTCTCGCAATGACATATCATCCCTGCCGCCCTCGAAGTGACATTTTACTTGTTCTTACCGCAGTCTCACCGGCAGGATCATATAAGCAAAATCGGTTTTATCGTCCGTGGGGGTAAGCACTACGGCGCTCAGGCCGTTTTGCAGCTCGAGCGTTACCTCATCGGAGGGGACGGCACGCAGCGCATCCAGCAGATAACGCGCATCGAAGCCGATCTCCAGCTCTCCGCCGTTGCCCGCAACGGGGCAGACGTCAAAGGCGGAGCCGACGGTATTCTGCGTGCGCAGCTCGGCGCGGTCGGCGCCGAAGAGAAAACGGACAGGGCTTTTGGCTTTGTCGGAGACGATCAGACTGACGCGCTCAAGGGAGGCGATCAGATCCGCCACACGCACCGTCAGAACGATATTGTGCGACTTCGGCATTGCGCCGCGCCAATTCAGAAATTCGCCGTCAAGCAGGCGGCAGACCAGCGTGGCTTCGCCGATGCGGAAGCTGATGTGGCGGATACCGGCGCTGAGCACGACCGGCTCGTCCGTATCCTGAAGAATCTTCTCCACCTCGCGAAGGCTGGCCGCAGGCACAACGAAGCGCTGACTCTGGCCGAGCGTTTGCTCCGAATGCCAGGTGCGCCGCGCCAGGCGGAAGGAATCGACCGCAACGACGGTGAGCGAGTCGTTTTCAATCTCAAACAGGCAGCCCGTCAGGATTGGACGGGCGGGGTTGTCCGATACGGAGAAAATAGAACCGCCGATCATCTCGCGCAGCACGCTCTGCGGCAGCCGTATTCCCTGCTCGGCGCGAACCTCCGGAAGCTCGGGAAAATCGTCCGCGTTCATCGCGGTAATGCGGAATGCGGAAACGCCGCCCTTTACGGACACCTGCAGCCGCTCGTCCACGGTGACGGTAATTTCATCATCCGGCATTTTACGCACGATATCGGCAAAAAGTCTGGCGGGCATCACGCACTCGCCCGGCTCGGAGACGTCCGCGCCGACGCTGACGGTAATTCCCGTTTCCAGATTGTAGCCCGTCAGCTCCAGACCGTCCGATGCCCGCAGCAAGACGCCTTCCAGACAGGGAATGGTGCTTCTCTGCGCAACGGTACGTCCGGTAACGGACAGCGCGGAAACGAGCAGTGCCTTTTCACAGGTGAACTTCATTTTCATCAGCCTTTCTTTCACCTTTCTATAATAGAAAGGAAGGATAATTATAGTATTGACAGTAGTAATAACTTATGTGCATAGCTTTGCGGAAAGCCTTGCGGCGCAAGGGATTTCGCTGTTTACGGCCTGTGCAGAAATTTTCGGGTTTTTCACAGGCCGGATTTTCAAATAACGTCTGTTCCGGTTATGCACAGAAAATGTCTGCACATTACACAGGCGGCTGTGGATGGATCCGCCGCGCTTCAGGGCGCAGCCGCCGTACTGTGATATGTCATTGCGGGGAGGGCGCAAGCCCGACGTGGCAATCTGATGTGGGGTTTACAGGAGATTGCCACGACTTGCTGACGCAAGTCTCGCAATGACAAAATGGAAGCCTGCGGCAGACACCTCATCCGCCTCGCTACGCTCGGCACCTGAAGGCCTTGGGTGCGCCGCTTGAGATTGCCGCGACCCCTTCAGGGCCTCGCAATGACATATTGTCAGAGCTTGGCGTTGATATTTGCGGTAATGTCGCGGATATTATCCGTCAGACCGCCGGAGGAATGCAGCTCATCCTCCACGCGGCGGATGGCATACAGCACGGTGGTATGATTCTTGCCAAATTCTCTTGCAATGTCCGGCAGGGAAAGATTTGTCATTTTACGAATCAGATACATGGCCACCTGCCGTGCCTCGGCCGTGCCCTTGTTTTTCTGCGTGCCGCGCAGCACGCTCTGATCGATGGAATAGAAGCGGCAAACCTCGGCGATGACCAGCTCCGGGGTCGGCAGGCTGGCCGCCTTACCCTTGAACATATCCTTGATGGCGCGCGAAACGTTCGGAATATCGAGCGGCATACCCTCCAGATCGTGGTAGGCCTTGATTTTATTGACCGTGCCTTCAAGCTGGCGAACGTTGTTGGTGATGTTTTCGGCGATATAGTCGCACACGGTATCCGGCAGCTCCAGACCGAGCGAGAGCGCTTTATTTTTTGTAATCGCCCAGCGCGTTTCAAAATCGGGCGGCTGAATATCCGCAATCAGACCCCATTCAAAGCGTGTGCGCAGCCGGTCCTCCAGCCGCAGCATATCGCTCGGCACGCGGTCGCTTGTCAGGACGATTTGCCGATGGCTCTCATAGAGCGTGTTGAAGGTATGGAAGAATTCCTCCTGTGTGGATTCCTTTCCCGCAATGAACTGGATATCGTCCACAAGGAACAGATCGGCGTTACGGTATTTTTCACGGAACTCAAAGTTTTTGCCGATACGCAGCGCCTCCATAAACTCGTTGATGAACTGGTCGCCCTTGATATAAACAATGTTGTAGTCCGGGTGATGCTGCTGGATATGGTTCGCAATGGCATAGAGCAGGTGTGTTTTGCCAAGGCCGGACTGGCCGTAGATAAACAGCGGGTTATAGGCGCGTGTACGCTCCTCCGCCACGGCGACCGCCGCGGAGAAGGCGTGCTGGTTCGATGAGCCGACCACGAAGGAATCGAAGGTGTACTGCGAGTTGAACTTGATGTAATCCGTGCGCTGCTTTCCGGCGGAGAAGGTGGCATATTCGTCCTCATCGAGCACGACAAGCTCCGGCTCCGTCTGATACAGCTCGCGCATGGCGTCGAGAATGATCGGGGCGTAACGGTTTTCGATGACCTCCTTGCGGAAGGCCGAGGGGGAATAGACCACCATTTTCTTCTCGCTGAGCTCGATCAGCTCGGCGTCGTCGAAGAATGATGCGACGGCCGCCGCAGGGGAATGCTGCTCCATATAGTTCAGCACGCGCGACCAGACAAAGGCGTTGGAATACATAGCCGTCTCCTTTCAGATAGTGACACAAATCCGAATAAATTATAACACAAACCTGCCGCAAAAGCAAGGTCTATACATTATTAAATACAACTTCCTTTGAAATTGCCGCGTTCCATGCAACACCTTCGGAAAAATATAAAATAAGGATCCGCTGCGGGACAAAAAAACGGCTTCCCCGAAGGGAAGCCTCAGCGTTCGGAAATGCCGGAATCCTCGTCGCCGAAAATCAGATCGTCAATATCGCCCTCATCCTTTGGCACGGCAAACACCTCCTCGTGTCTATTTCCATCCATTCTATGCCGGCTGCGTGGAAATAATTCGTCGATTTCCGCCGGAGGAAAAAAATACATGGTCTTGCAGGAGATTGCCACGGGCGGCAAGCCGCCCTCGCAATGACAGGCGGCACTCCGCTAAGGCTCCCCTTGTGTCAAGGGGAGCTGGCGCGTAGCGCCTGAGGGGATAGAACGTTACGTTTTCGGCAACCCCTCCGTCACGGCTTCGCCGTGCCATCTCCCCCAAGGTGAATTGCCCCGTAGGGGCAAAAGAAAGTGGCCTGGGCCATTGCACAGGGGAGGCCTTGGGATGCTCCCGGTGTCATTGCGAGGAGGGCGCAAGCCCGACGTGGCGCGTCCGTTATTTGTCATTGCGAGGAGCGGAGCGACGTGGCAATCTAAAGTAAGGTCTTACAGGAGATTGCCACGACCCCTGCGGGGTCTCGCAATGACAGGCGTCGGTACATGAGATTGCCACGGCCACTGGCGTGGCCTCGCAATGACATATCGGCAGATTGCCACGGGCGGCAGATTGCCACGGGCGGCAGATTGCCACGGGCGGCAGTGCCGCCCTCGCAATGACATAAATGTCGGTGCAAGAGGTTGCCACGACTTACGGCAGCAAGTCTCGCAATGACAGAATCGTATGTAAAATTTTCCGTAAAGCGCGGGGAAATCTTGCGTTTCGGCGGAGAGTATATTATGATGTAAGTTACAAACTGCGGCGAAGCCGCATACACGCATGGGAGGAATGCAATTGAACTGGCACCACGAAGCCCCGGACGCCGTTTTGGCCGAGCTGGGCAGCAACTCCGAACGCGGCCTTGCCGCCGGGCAGGCCGAACGCCTTTTGCAGGAAAAGGGGCCGAATAAGCTCAACGAAAAGCCGCCGAAGACCTTTATGCAGCGCTTTGCCGCACAGCTCAAGGACGCGATGGTCATCATTCTGATGATCGCTGCGGCGATTTCGCTTGTGCTGAGTATCTATAATCACTTTACGGGACAGGAAGCCGAGTGGATCGAGCCGATCGTCATTGTTCTGATCGTGCTCATTAACGGAATTCTGGGCGTCATTCAGGAGAGTAAGGCCGAAGCCGCGCTGGAGGCGCTGAAGAATCTCTCCTCGCCGAATGCCAAGGTACTGCGCGACGGTGTGTGGATTACGGTGAAGTCCGCCGAGCTGGTGCCCGGCGATATCATCAGTCTGGAGGCGGGCGACCTGATCCCCGCCGACTGCCGCCTGCTCGACAGCGCCAGCCTGAAATGCGACGAATCCGCGCTGACGGGCGAGTCCGTCCCGGCGGAGAAGCACGCCGAAGCCGCCGTTGCCGCCGACGCGCCGCTCGGCGACCGCACGAATATGGTCTACACCGGCTGCGCCGTCTCCTACGGCCGCGCTACGGCGGTCGTTGTCGCCACCGGGATGCACACCGAAATGGGGCACATTGCCGCCATGCTCGAAAACGAGGAGGAGGGCGATACGCCCTTGCAGCGTAAGCTGGCGCAGCTCGGTAAGTATCTGGGTTATTTGGCGCTCGGCATCTGTGCGGTGATCTTTGTGATCGGTCTGTTCAATCACATGGGCGTTCTGGAGATGTTTATGACCGCCGTTTCGCTGGCCGTCGCCGCCATTCCGGAGGGTCTGCCCGCCATCGTAACCATCGTGCTGGCCATCGGTGTGCAGCGTATGGTCGATAAGAATGCCATTATTCGCCGTCTGCCCGCCGTGGAAACGCTCGGCAGCGCCTCGGTCATCTGCTCGGACAAAACCGGCACGCTCACGCAGAACCGTATGACCCTCAAGGAGGTCTATGTCGCGGGAGAGTTTGTCGCAATCGACGGCAGACCTCTGCCGCAGGCTGCGCGGGAGCTGGTGCGTTTGGCTACGCTCTGCACCGACGGTAAGGTCACATCCGAAAACGGCCGTGAGACGCACATCGGCGACCCGACGGAGACGGCCATCGTCGCCGCCGCCCTGCATGACGGCATGGAAAAGGATCGCCTTCTCTCCGAAGCGCCGCGCTGCGGCGAGATTCCCTTCGACTCCGAGCGCAAGCTCATGACCGTCGTCAACCGCATCGGCGGTAAATACCTGGCCATCGTCAAGGGCGCGCCCGATATTCTCATCGAGCGCTGCACCCACGGCGACCGTGCCGCTGCGCTTGCCGCCAATGCCGCAATGGGCAAAAAGGCGCTGCGTGTGCTGGCCGTAGCGTATAAGCAGCTCGATAAGCTGCCCGAGCGCTGCACCTGCGAGGAGCTGGAAAACGGTCTGAGCTTTGCCGGTCTGGTCGGTATGATCGACCCGCCGCGACCCGAGGCGGTCACGGCGATTGCCGAATGTGACCGCGCGGGCATCCGCACCGTGATGATTACGGGCGACCATATCGTCACCGCCTCCGCCATTGCCCGCGAGCTGGGAATCCTGCACGACGACGCGGAAGCCATCTCCGGCGCGGAGCTGGCGGCGCTGAGCGACGACGAGCTGTTTGAAAATATCCGCAAATACCGCGTCTATGCCCGCGTAACGCCGACGGACAAGATTCGTATCGTCAAGGCGTGGCAGCGTGCCGGCGAGATCGTCGCCATGACCGGCGACGGCGTGAACGATGCGCCCGCGCTCAAGGCGGCGGACATCGGCTGCGCCATGGGCATCACCGGCACGGACGTCGCCAAGGGCGCGGCGGATATGACGCTGACCGACGACAATTTCGCCACCATCGTCACCGCCGTGCGCGAGGGCCGCGGTATTTACGACAATATCCGCAAATCCGTTCACTTCCTGCTCTCCTGCAATCTCGGCGAGATCCTTACCGTATTCGGCGCGATGACGCTCTGGCATGAATCGCCGCTTATGCCCATTCAGCTTCTCTGGGTCAATCTTGTGACCGACAGCCTGCCCGCGCTGGCGCTGGGCATGGAGCCGGTGGAAAAGGACGTTATGACCCGCAGACCGCGCGGAAAATCCGAGAGCCTCTTTGCACACGGTCTGGGCGTTATGGCGGTTTTGCAGGGAATGATGATCGGCATTCTGACGCTCGTGGCCTATTATCTCGGCTCGCGCGTTATGCCCGTTTCCGCAGAGCTGATCGCCGAGCTGGGCGAGAGCGCCGCGCGTCTGCGCCTCGGCGAGACGATGGCCTTTGCCGTGCTTGCGCTCTCGCAGCTTGTCCATGCCTATAACGTCCGTTCGACCCACTCGATCTTCCGCATCGGCCTGCACTCCAACAGGTATATGGTCGGGGCGTTCTTTGCATCGCTGGCGCTGATGCTTTTCGTGCTTGTGCCCGGCTTCATGCACGGCATTTTCAAGCTGACGGATATGACCGCCAGCGAATGGCTGGTCGTTGCGGGGCTGAGCCTTGTGCCGATGGTCGTGATGGAGCTTGGCAAGGCGGTTTGCGCCCTGCTTCGTAGAAAGTAAGAGGAATATATGATTTGTTACGATGACCTGAGGAATGACCCGAATGTCTGCGCGCTGATCGAGGCGGGAAATGAGGCGCTTGGCGTACTGGGCTTTACCGACCATGGCTACGGTCATGTCTGCCTGACGGCGAAGGTTGCGGGCGAGGTGCTGGAAAAGCTCGGTTACGATGCGCGGACCGTTGAGCTGGCGCGTATCGCCGGATTGCTGCACGACATGGGCAACGCCATCAACCGCGTCAACCATGCGCTCTCCGGCGCGCTGCTGGCGCACGACATTCTGCTGCGGCGCGGCATGGAGCCGAAGGAGGCCGCCGCAATCATCACAGCCATCGGAAATCACGACGAAAAGACGGCCGCCGCCGTTACGCCGCTCAGCGCGGCGCTCATCCTTGCCGATAAGAGCGACGTGCGCCGCAGCCGCGTGCGTACCCCGCGCGACCGCGATTTCGATATCCATGACCGCGTAAACTATGCCGTTGTGGATTCGTCGTTGGACGTCCTGCCCGACGAGGGCTATATTGTTCTGCGTCTGCGCATCGATACGGAGATTTGTGCCGTGATGGATTATTTTGAAATCTTCCTGACCCGTATGACGCTCTGCCGCAGCGCCGCGGCCTTCCTCGGCCAGCGCTTTGAGCTGATTATCAACGAGACGAGGATGCTGTAACCGCCGCTGCGCGGCGGCAGGGCTTCCCATTGAGGGGGAAGGCTTTTGGGGCGCCCTGTGTCATTGCGAGGAGCGAAGCGACGCGGCGCGCCGCCTCCCATGTCATTGCGAGGAGGGCGTAAGCCCGACGTGGCAATCTGATGTGGGGGTTACAGGAGATTGCCACGACTTGCTGGCGCAAGTCTCGCAATGACAGTTGTCGGTATAAGAGATTGCCACGGCCACTGGCGTGGCCTCGCAATGACAGTACACACACGAGATTGCCGCGCAGAAAAAGAAGCAGGCTTCCGCGTTATGCGGAAGCCTGCTTCTCATATGTCGGGCAAAGCGTGCGCAGGGGACATTCGCTGCATTTCGGGCTGCGTGCCGTGCAGATTTCGCGGCCGAACAGCACGATTCTGTGGCAGAATGCGCCGCTTTTTTCCGGCGGCAGCACCTTGCGAAGCTGCATCTCCGCGCGTAGCGGATCCTTTGTGCCGTCCGTCAGGCCGAGACGGCCGGCGATACGGATGCAGTGCGTATCGCAGACATAGCTTTCATGGCCGTAGAGGTCGCCGAGCAGCAGATTCGCCGTCTTGCGCCCGACGCCGGGCAGCCTCAGCAGCGCCTGCATATCGTCCGGCACACGGCCGCCGTATTCGTCGCGCAGAATGCGGCAGGTGGAGACGATGTCCTGTGCCTTCTGACGGAAAAAGCCGCAGGAGTGAATATAACGCTCTACCTCGGGAACTTCCGCCTCGGCGAAGGCCTCGAGCGAGGGGAAACGCGCGAACAGCGCCGGAGTGACAAGGTTCACCCGCGCGTCGGTGCACTGCGCCGAGAGGCGCACGGCGATGAGCAGCTCATAGTCCTTTTCGTAGTGCAGGGCGCAAAGCGCGTCCGGGTAGCGCGCCTCCAGCGCGGCAAGGATGGGTTCTGTCTGTATCATGGGCGACTCCCGCGCGCCCGTCCGGGCGCGGCCTTTGGTGAAATGGTGTGCGCGTGTCGTTGTAAGGAGCGAAGCGACGGCTCCCGCTTTGTGTCATTGCGAGGAGGGCGTAAGCCCGACGCGGCAATCTAAAGTAAGGTCTTACAGGAGATTGCCACGACTTGCTGACGCAAGTCTCGCAATGACAACGTTGGCGTTCCGTTAAGGCCCCCCTTGTGGCAAGGGGGGCTGTCAGCAAAGCTGACTGGGGGGATAGAACGTTGCGTTTTTCGGCAACCCCTCCGGCTCACTTTGTTCGCCACCTCCCCTTGCACAGGGGAGGCTTTGGGGTGTGCGTGTCATTGCGAGGAGGGCGTAAGCCCGACGCGGCAATCTAAAGTAAGGTCTTACAGGAGATTGCCACGACTTGCTG
>CAKUDE010000024.1 GCA_934645175.1 uncultured Oscillospiraceae bacterium | reverse complement strand
CGAAGAGGCGCTCAAGAAGTAACTTGTTTCTTTTCCCCTCCCATGGGTAATGTAGCAACCCGCCACCGGCGGGTTGCCGTAATTCCCATCCGAAATGCTTCCGCATTTCTCTCCCATGGCGGCGCTACCGTTGCCGTCGCGGTTGCAGTCGAAGAGGCGCTCAAGAAGTAACTTGTTTCTTTTCCCCTCCCATGGGTAATGTAGCAACCCGCCACCGGCGGGTTGCTCTGGTTACCAAAAGGCGCTCCGCCATTGCGAGGCTCTGTAAGAGTCGCGGCAGTCTCGCACACGCACAGCTGCCGGATGCGGCGATTGTCTCCCCAAAAAAGGATGCTGTCATGAAATTTACACAATCTAAAGGAATACGGATTCGTCTGACGGAGGATCAGCTTCTACAGCTTTCCCCCTTTGACGAAATCGACCGAATGATCGGCAAGGAAGGCATCCTGAGCTTTGACATCATGGAACAGGGACATATCATCGGTTTCGCCATGCTTCGCCCCTATGGCTCCCGCTCCTATTTTCTGTGGAACTACGCGATCGACGTCCGCTGGCAGGGGCAGGGCTACGGCCTTGCGGCGCTGCGTGCGTTGGCAAACCTGATGAAGACCCGGTATGGCGCCGACGAGCTGAGCACCACCTACCTCTGGGGAAACAAAATTGCAAAGCGCCTCTACGAAAAAGCCGGCTTTGTCGAGGAGGAAGTCATCGAAGAGCACGGCGTCCATGAGGTCGATATGACGCTTGATTTATCCGAGCTTGCGTAGTTTTACCGCTGCAAGCAGGCTCCCCGCAGACACAGTCTGCGGGGAGCCTCTGTGTTTTCTGACTCGGGTACTGCCCTGCCGTGCTCTTTTTCATTCGCACCTGATTGATCGTACGGCGGATCGGCCTGAGCTGACCCCATTATACCGGAACCGGCCGGAGGAAAGCACCGATACCCACACTGCTTTCTTTCCGGCTTAAAAGCCGAAGAATCTTCTGCGAATTGTTGACAGAAGCGAAAAAATAGGGTATGATAGAGTATCGGGTTTTGCGTATGAAGCAAGCCGAAATCGTATAAAGAAAAGGAGTGACATGGCATGGATGCTGGGAGTCCCAATCCGGTAGACCGACGAAGCGTATTTTCCCGCGCCCGGCGTGTATGCCGTGCGCCCAGACCATAACGCGGTCTGCCGCCCGAACTTCCGGATTTCTCGCCGAAATTTATGAAGCAGGAGGGAAACACCGATGGCGGAACATTCCGTAACCGTCGAAAGCACGCTCGAAGCGCTGCTGGCGGAAAAAAAGTATCAAACGATCCGTGACATTCTGGTCACAATGAACCCCGCCGACATTGCCGGCGTGTTCGACGGGCTGGCCGAAAGCCTGCCCCTGCTCTTCCGGCTGCTGCCGAAGGAGCTTGCCGCAGAAACCTTTGTGGAGATGGAGCCGGATGCGCAGGAGCTTCTGATCCGCGGCTTTTCAGACTCTGAGCTGCGCGAGGTCCTCGACGAGCTGTATGTGGATGACGCGGTAGACATCGTTGAGGAAATGCCCGCGAATGTCGTCAAGCGGATTCTGGCACAGGCCGACCCGCAGATGCGCCGTGAGATCAACGAGATCCTGCGCTACCCCGAAAACTCCGCAGGGTCGATCATGACCACGGAGTATGTCTCTCTGCGGCCGAATATGACCGTGGAAGAGGCCATTCTCCGCATCCGCCGCACCGGCGTGGATAAGGAAACGATCTACACCTGCTATGTTACCAGTGACCGTACCCTCGTAGGCCTGGTCACAGTCAAGGATCTCCTGCTTGCACAAGACGATACACAACGTATCAGCGAGCTGATGGAGACGAACGTGATTTCCGTCACCACACAGACAGACCAGGAAGAAGTCGCGCAGATGTTCTCCAAATACAACTTTTTGGCCCTGCCTGTCGTCGATGCGGAGAATCGAATGGTCGGCATCGTCACCTTCGACGACGCAATGGACGTCATGGAAGACGAGGCCACGGAGGATATGGAGATCATGGGCGGCATGACACCGTCGGATAAGACCTACCTTCGTTCGACGGTCTTTGACCTCTTCCGCCACCGCATCCCGTGGCTCATGCTGCTGATGGTCTCCGCGACCTTCACCGGCATGATCATTACGGGGTTTGAAAGCGCGCTTGCCGCGCAGGTCGTCCTGACATCCTTCATCCCGATGCTGATGGATACGGGCGGCAACTCCGGCTCACAGTCCTCCGTCACGGTCATCCGTGCACTGTCGCTCGGCGAGGTGGAGCCATCCGATCTTCCCGCAATCGTCTGGAAGGAAATCCGTACTGCCGTGCTCTGCGGCATCGTGCTTGCCGCGGCGTGCTTTGCAAAGATCATGCTGATCGACCGGCTGCTGCTCGGCAATACCGACATCACCTGGCTCGTTGCGCTGGTCGTATGCGTCACAATGGCGCTGACCGTGCTTGTGGCAAAGCTGATTGGCTGCACGCTGCCGATCATTGCAAAACGGCTCGGCTTTGATCCTGCCGTTATGGCAAGCCCGTTTATCACGACCATTGTCGATGCACTTTCGCTGTTGGTCTACTTTGGTATTGCAAGCTGGCTGTTGCTTTAGCGTTGGGTCACGGTGACAGGAAGTCCGCCTCCTGTAACGCAAATTCAAAAACGTCAGTGGGGTAACCCCTTCCGGGGTACCCCACTCTGATCGCTGCCGGCTTCGGCGACGCACGGCATCCGTCCGGAAGGACGGGTGCCGTTTCCGCTTCAACGGCTTTTCTTTACGCATTTTTGCGCAGGGTCGTTCAGCTCCGGAAGCGCTCCGCCTGCCACTGCCCACAGGTAAAGGCTCGCAACGCTGCAATCCGGACTGAAGCGGCGGCGATACTTTTCAAAACGTGTCCTGTCGATCTGTCTGTGGCGGTAGAGCATTCTCAGCCCTCGCCGAATGGCAAAATCGTCATAGCTGAACACATCCCGCCGTTGCAGACAAAACAGCAGGATCATCTCCGCCGTCCACACGCCAATCCCCTTCAGGGCGCTCAATACGCGTGTCGCTTCGTCGTCGGAAAGGCTTTCGATCCTCTCCACATCAAACGCGCCGCTTCGCACCTTTTCCGCAAAATCGACAAGGTAACCCGCTTTGCGAAAGGTCATTCCGAGCGCCTGCAAACGCTCTGTTCCGGCACCCAGCACCGTCTCGGCATTGACCGTTCCGAGGGTATCCTGCATCCGTCGCCAAACGGTAGCCTGCGCCTTTGTAGAGATTTGCTGGCCGATGATATGATGCATGACAGAGGAAAACAGATCCGGATCGACCTCGCGTTCAACCCGACCAATTCGATCGATAGCCTCCGCAAGCCGTTTGTCCTTTTTGCGCAAACGCGAAAGCTCGGCCTCACCGTACTCAAAAATCATACCGCATTCCTCCCACGCTTCGTCGCTCACGAAACGCGCTGGAATTGGCTCTCATACAGCGTCTTATAAAAGCCGCCGGCGGCAAGGAGCTCTTCATGGGTCCCCTGCTCAACGATGTGTCCGTCGCGCATGACGAGGATCAGGGAAGCGTCGCGAATGGTAGACAGGCGGTGCGCCACAACAAAGCTCGTGCGCCCCTGCATCAGCGTGTCGAAGGCCTGCTGCACGCGCAGCTCCGTGCGTGTATCGATGGAGCTGGTCGCCTCGTCGAGAATCAGCATCGGCGGCAGACAAAGCATGACCCGCGCAATACACAGAAGCTGCTTCTGTCCCGCACTGAGGCTTTCATCGGTCAAAACCGTATCCAGCCCTTGCGGCAGACGTCGGATAAACTCCCAGCAGTGCGCATCCTTTGCTGCGCGAAGAATCTCCTCGTCAGTCGCATCCGGCTTGCCGAAGGCGATATTTTCGCGCACGGTTCCGTGCTTGATCCATGTCTCCTGCAGAACCATACCAAAGCAGATCCGCAGACTATGGCGCGACAGACTGCACTCCGGTTTTCCGTCGATACGGATCTCGCCGGAATCGACCTCATAAAAGCGCATGAGCAGATTGATGAGCGTCGTCTTTCCGCAGCCGGTCGGTCCGACGATCGCCACACGCATTCCCGGCTTTGCGCGCAGAGAAAAATGCTCAATCAGCGGCCGCTCGGGAACGTAGCGGAACGACACATCCGCAAACTCCACATCACCGCTGACCTCTCCCGCTTCACCGTCGGCGTCAGCCGTTTCGGGCGGGACGTTCAGCAGGTCAAAAATCCGGCTTGCGCAGGCAAATGCATTTTGCAGCTCCGTCACAACGGAGCTGATGTCGTTGAGCGGCTTCATATACTGGTTGGCGTAGGATAAAAGCACCGTCAGGCCGCCGACCGTCAAAGAGCCGCCGGGGATCAGTAATACGCCCCACAACGCCACGCAGGCATAGATAATACTGTTGACCAGGCGTGTAGACGGATTTGTCAGGCTGCTGAAAAAGGACGCCTTGCAGCCGCAGTCGGTCAATTCCCGGTTCATCCCCGAAAAGCGCTGCGAAGCCCGCTGTTCATAACCGAAAGCACGGACGACCTTTTGATTCCCGATTGTCTCGTCAATAAAGGCCGTCTGCCGCCCTCGCAGCTCGCTCTGCCTCCGAAACAGGTGGAAGGAGCGCGAGGAAACGAACCTCGCCACCAGAAAGCTCAGCGGCGTAAGCGCAATTACAAGGAGCGAAATGCGCACACTTTTGGAAAGCATGAAGCCCAACGTAATTGCAACGGTCAGAATGCCGGAAAAGAGCTGCGAAAGACCGAGCAGCAGTCCGTCGGACAGCACGCCCGTGTCTGCGATGACACGGCTGACAATATCGCCGGAGCCATGCGCATCAAGATATGACAGCGGAAGGCGCTGGATATGATGCATCGCGTCATTGCGCAGCTCTTCAACAACACGATAGGTCAGGCGGTTATTGACGAGGCTCAGGCCGTAGGTCGCCGCGGCGGAGACAAGGGCGCAGAGCAGCGCACGCAGAAGAAAGCCGCCCATAACGGCAAAATTGACTCGTCCCGTGCCGATAATACAATCGATGGCATCGCCAAAGAAGATCGGTACCAGAAGCTGTAAAACAACCGATACACCCGCAAACAGCAGGCTCAGCACAAGCAGCGGCCAACGTCTGCCGAGATAAGGCAAGATATGGCGTAAAACGCCAAAATTCTTTTTCTTATTCATGCCCATCCTCCCCCTTCGTAAGCTGTGAAGCACAGATCTCGCGGTAGACTGCGCAGCTTGCTTGCAGAGATTCATGCGTTCCCATGCCGACAAGCGAACCGTTATCCAGCACCAGAATCAGGTCTGCGCCGCGCACACAGGCGATGCGCTGCGACACAAGAAAGGTCGTTGTCTCACTGCGCAGCGAAGCAAGCGCGCGGCGCAACGCGGCGTCCGTAGCGTAGTCGAGGGCGCTGGAGCTGTCATCCAGAATCAGGATTTTCGGGCGCATCACAAGCGCGCGAGCAATCGTCAAACGCTGACGCTGCCCGCCGGAAAGGTTTCTGCCGCCCTGCTCGACAATAAAGTCCAGTGCGCCCGGTTTCTCCTGCACAACCTGCTTTGCCTGTGCAAGCTCCAATGCGCGCCAAAGCTCGTCGTCCGTCGCAGTCGGGCAGCCGTATTGCAGATTTTCACGGATCGTCCCGGAAAACAGCACTGCCTTCTGCGGGACAACACCCACCTCACGGCACAGCGTCTCACGGCTGAGCGTGCGCACATCTCGTCCCTCCAGACGAACAGCGCCGGAGCTGACATCATAAAAGCGTGGAATCAGGCTGATGAGCGAGCTTTTGCCGCTGCCCGTGCCGCCGATAATGCCGACGGTCTGTCCCGGCTGCGCAGAAAAAGAAATATGTGAAAGGCAGTCCGCACCTGCGCCGTCATAGCGGAAGGAAACGTCCTCAAATTCGACGGCGGGCGCTGCAGAGTCGGCAGGAGCGGTGTCCCGCGCAGGATACTGCATGGACGGCTGCGTGTTCATCAACTCTGCGGCGCGGCGCGCACAGGCAGCAGAGCGGTTAAGTGTGATAATCAGCGAGGCCATCTTGACCAGCTCCACAATGATCTGGAGCATATAGTTATACAGCGCAACGGCCTGTCCCCGCCGCAACGCCCCAAGCTCAACCTGAAGCCCCGCCTTGCGGATCAGGAGCACGGTTGCAAGGTTAATCATCAGGTAAGTCAGCGGGTTCATTGCCGCTGAAATACGTCCGACAAACAGGTTCAATTTGGTCAGCGTGCGGCTGCTCTGTTCAAACTCCTCCACGGAACGCTTCTCGCGTCGGAAGGCGCGGATAACGCGCACGCCGGTCAGGTTCTCACGCGTCATGGCAGTCACACGATCCAGTCCTGCCTGCGCACGGCCGAACAGCGGAATACTCAGAAGCATAATGCCGTAAACAACGGCAAACAGGAGCGGAATGGTTACGGCAAAGATCAGCGCACAGCGCAGATCGATCGTAAAGGCCATGACCATCGCACCAAACACGATAAACGGGCTGCGAAGCAGCAGCCGCAGGCCGAGGTTCAGACCGTTCTGAATCTGGTTAACGTCATCCGTCAGGCGCGTGATGAGTGTATCGCCGCCGAGTCGGTCGAGCTGTGAGAAGGAAAGCGCACCAATGCGTTCAAACATCCGCTGACGCAGCGCGCCTGCCGCACCGGAGCTGGCGCGCGCCGCAAAGAACTGCGCCACGACCGTACAGCCAAAGCCGACAAGCGACATCAGCAGCAGAAGTGCAAACTGCCAACCGGTATGTCCGTCGGCCGTACCGGCGTCGATCATCGCCGCTACAACCAGCGGCACAAGCAGCTCGAAGGTTGCCTCAAGCAGCTTGAAGGTCGGCGCAAGAATCCCGTCGCGTCGGTTGTTTTTCAGTAATCGAATCAGTTCTGCCATGAGTTTTTCTCCATATTGCTTATTTCGCGCTCATTATAGCATACGGAAAAGCCGAATACCATAGCGAGTTTGGCAAAAATCGATGCGCCCGCCCCGTGTATTTTACGGAGGCGGGCGCGGCTTTAGATCAATAGCCCCAGCGCTTCATGAAGGCATCCATCAGTGCCTCATTTTCCTTTGAACGCTGTTTTACGGCATCGAGCGTCTCATTGCTTTGTTGTATGGCCTTCTGTACGAATTCCTCCGTAAACTGCAGGCTGGACAGACAGGTAATCAGGGACTTGACCGTCGCTTCGTCGCAATTCTCCGGCACAAGCATTCCGTTCAGCTCATAGACCATCATGTAATAGGTGTCGATTCCGTCGTTAAAAATATCCTGATAGCCGGGATCGGCAACGCAGGCGGTAAGCATCAGCTTTGACGCCGTACCCGCAGCCGTTTTGCAGCTCGCCTGCGCCAGCGTAGGCTGCAAGCCTGCCGATGTCAATACGCCGGGGTAGGCCTCGCAGGAGGTCACGGTAATATCCGTCAGCGGAACAAAGCGGCCGCTCCAGCTTGCGTCGGTCAGGCGTTGATAATCCACGAACTGTGCCCAGGCATCGACGATTCCTTTCGCATTCTTTTCCGTTACAACGGGTGCATTCCCGAAGAACGTCGCTCCGGAGCCGTCGCCGGTATACGGACCCCACTTACGCCACGACTGCCGTGCTTCCTCAGATTTGAGCAGCGGCTCGAGTCTTCCGTAGCGGAAGAACTGCATGGATTCGTCTGCCGGATTTGTCACGCGATACCAGAAGGTCACGCCCTCGCCGCCGAAATCGATCTTCCAGCCTTCCGGAATACGAACACTGAAACCCTCCCCCTCATAGGTCGTCAGCTTCAGGCCGCCTGTCGGCTGTCCGTCGGTCGGCTTCTGTGTTTCGCCGGTATCGGACGGCGCGGAGTCGCTCGGCTCAACCGGTGCAGTCCCGCAGGCAGTCAAAGCGCCCACCAGCAGAAGTGTTGCAAGCAGCAGGCAAAACAGTCTTTGTTTCATTCGAAATTCCTCCCGTCAGTTTCTGTACGCATGAGCAAACGTCAGACAATCATATGTGAAGTATTTGTCGTAGCCCTCGGTCATGATCTCTCCGATGGGCAGGAGCTTATAATCCGTCGTGATCACATGGCTCGTGCAGATATTAAGCACATTGTCGTAATATCGGCTCAGAAGCTCCAGCTTGCGAAGCGTCAGACGGCAGTTTTTATGCTCCGCTGCCGGGAAATACGGCGAAACGGTACCATCGGGCGCAAGCTGCGCCTGTACCTCCTTTTCGTCCAGAGGTTCCGACTCATAGACCAGCTCATAAAAGCCCTTATCCGTCATGACGATATTGTTGTTGAACAATCGAAGCGGCGTCTCGCCGCCCAACGGTGTCAAATCAAGCGGGAACGCAATATAGGTTTTGCTCCCCATGCTGCGGTACCAGTTCCAGTCGGTCGTTCCGGTATCAAGCGCCTGCGCCGGGAACAGCAGACTGATCTTTCCCTGATGAAACACAATGGTCGGTCCAAAATAGGTATATACAGCCTCTGCCGTGCGATACTCGTCCGTACAGTCGACCAGTGATTTTCCGTCTGCATCGTAGCGGTAAACGTTGATAAACAGCGCATAGGAGGGATCGGTCAACGCCTCGGCGGTATACGGACCGGTCGGCGATTGTGCTCTGAGCTTATAGACGGCGCCGTCACGATAGTATACCGTACCGCTTTCCC
Organism: uncultured Oscillospiraceae bacterium; assembly: GCA_934645175.1. Taxonomy (GTDB): domain Bacteria; phylum Bacillota; class Clostridia; order Oscillospirales; family Oscillospiraceae; genus JAZOXB01. The sequence goes on along the minus strand of CAKUDE010000024.1, from coordinate 25,306 downwards.
CGTCGTAGGTGAAGCGCCAGTACTGCGGCAAGCCGGACGCCGGAAGCTCGCCGATCTTCTCCACATTCTTTGCATTGGACAACAGCATATTAAAATTCGAGCGATAGATCTCCCCGTTGTTCAAAAACAGGCAGTCTATATTCTTACTGTAACCATAGTCGATCTGACCGTCAAACAAAGTATTGCGGTCAATAATCCCCTCTCCGCCAAGCAAAGTCGCATAATCCGATTGATCGAAGGCCAGTCCGCGACGGGCCAGCAGCTCCTGCTCCAACGTCTGCGGCTGCGGAGCTTCAGTCGGCACGGTGGGGTCATCCCCGCCGTCCGTAGACGGCGCCGCACTTTGCGACGGAACCGAAGAGTCACTTGGCAGATCGGACTGCGTCGAACAGCCGGCAAGCGCCGCAAGCAGGAAGACCGTCAAAAGAAGAATTGTAAGCCTTTGAAACCGTTTCATTCTCTGTCCCTCCGGGTAACAAAATCATGTCACATTGATTGTGGCAGCCATATTATACCACAGTTTTCAATGCTGTGCAAGTCTCGTTCCGCCGGGGCCTCCAACCGCTTCTTTCTCTTGACTTCTCACCGGAGAGGCATTATAATGTGGGTGACATAATCACAGACAGGAGAGATTTTTATGCGTAGCCTACGGACGGTGCTCCTCGTCCTTTTGATACTTCTTGTGTTGTTTGCCCTGTGTTATCGCTTCCTTTGGACTGCCGGGAATCTCGCCGCACTCGGCGAGCATTTCTACCGCAACGGAAACAACAAGCTGTCTGTTGCCTGCTACGAAAAGGCTCTTTCCTTATCATCGGGCAGCGAAGCTTATGCGCTGCGTCTGGCCGAGCTTCAGACCGAGCAGGGAAACTTTACCAAGGCCGAGCGCGCGCTCGTTACCGCCATCCGAAGCAAACCGACCGTAGAGCTATACCTGCACCTTTCGCGGCTGTATGTGCAGCAGGACAAGCTGATGGATGCAATTGCGCTGATTGACGGCGTATCCGATGCGGCTCTGGCTGAACAGCTTCGCTCTTTGCGCCCGTCTGCGCCGGTTCTGACCCCGGAAAGCGGCAGCTACAGCGACCGTATTTCCGTATCCGCAGAAGCCGCAGGCGCCAAGGTCTATTACTCGGATGACGAGCAGTTCCCCAGCATCGCGAAACCGCTTTCCGAACCGCTCGCGCTCCCTGCCGGAGTGACATCTCTCAGCGCGGTGGCCGTCGGTGAAAACGGACTGGTCAGCCCGCAGGTATTCGTGAAATATGAGGTTGCGGGTGTTGTGGAGGAGGTTCACTTTGCCGACCAGGCACTCGAAGCGTTTATCCGTGAGCTGATCTACAAGACGGAAAACTCCGCCATTCTGACAAGCGACCTCTGGCCGATAACGGAGCTGACCATACCGCAGGAAGTGCAAACGCTGGAGGATCTGCGATATTTCACCGGTCTGGAGACATTGATTGTCCGCAAAAGCACCGTCGACGACTATTCCTTCCTCCCTGAGCTGAAGAAGCTGAAATCGCTCGACCTCAGCGGAAGCCTTGTTTCGGCGGAAACGCTCGGACATATTTCCGCTTTGAAGGGACTGGAGGCACTGTACCTGAACGCCTGCGGCCTGTCAAATATTCAGGCGCTCGGTACGCTCTCCGCTCTGCACACACTCGATCTTTCGGATAACAGCATCCGGGACGTCTCCGCTCTGAGCGGCTGCAGTGAGCTCCGCGTATTAAACCTGGCCCGCAACTCACTGAGCGCACTTGACGGCCTGGAGCAGCTTACAGCTTTGACGGAGCTGGACGTCTCTACCAATCAGATCACCTCCGTTGCCGCTCTCAGCCGCTGTACGGCACTGGCGGTACTGAATATCTCTGCCAACCACGTCACCACCCTGAGCGGTTTGTCCGCCATGACAGGTCTTTCCACACTCCTTGCACAGAGCAATGCCCTGACGGATATTTCAGATCTTAGCAGCTGCATCGGTCTGACTGTCGTTTCTCTCGCACGGAATGAACTGACGGATATCTCATCCCTGCAGGCCGCCGGCAATCTCACCGAGGTGGATATCAGTCACAATCAGGTCACTGTGCTGCCCCGGTGGAGCGCTTCCCTGCCGCTGCGCCGTCTTTCCGCTTCCAATAACAGCCTGACGGATATCTCCGTGCTCGGCGGAATGAAAAGTCTGCAGCGCGTCAACGTAGATTACAACGAACAGCTATCCGATATTCTGTGCCTGACCGACTGCGATGCGCTTTTACAGGTTGACGCCTTCGGGACAGCCGTGAAGGATGTGCAGGCACTGATCGACCAGGGCGTTTCCGTCAACTATAACCCCGCGTAAATTCAAATCGTCTCCGGATAACTGCAAAGCGCACCGCCCGATGCATCGGGCGGTGCGCCTGTTTTACTTCAGGATAGCCTTATGAAACACCTTTTTTCCCTTGCGGAGCTTCACGCCCTCGCGCAGGCGCGCCTCGTCGAAGCGCAAGTCAATCGATGCGACCTTCTCGTCGTCCGCAAATACGCCGCCCTGCTGCACCAGACGGCGTGCTTCGGACTTGCTCGGTGCAAGACCGCACGCCAGCAGCAGCTCCAGAATGCCGATACCGTTGTCCGTAAGCTGCACAGTGGAGAGCTCCGTCGTCGGCATATTAGCATCGTCGCCCTTGCCGGAGAACAGCGCCCGAGCAGCCTCCTGCGCACGGACTGCCTCCTGTTCACCATGAACCATTTTCGTCAGCTCATAGGCAAGAATTTCCTTGGCCTCGTTGATGCGCCCGCCGTCCCATTTGTCCATCTCGTTGATCTGTTCAAGCGGCAGGAAGGTCAGAATACGGATACAGCGCATGACATCGGCATCGCCGACATTGCGCCAATACTGGTAGAAATCAAAGGGACTGGTTTTGTTCGGATCCAGCCAGACGGCGTTTCCTGCCGTCTTGCCCATCTTATTCCCCTGCGAATCGGTAAGCAGCGTGATGGTCATCGCATGTGCGTCCTTGCCGAGCTTGCGGCGGATCAGCTCCGTACCGCCGAGCATATTGCTCCACTGGTCATTTCCGCCGAACTCCATATTACAGCCGTAGTGTTGGAACAGATAGTAGAAATCGTAAGACTGCATGATCATGTAGTTAAATTCAAGGAAGCTCAGGCCCTTTTCCATGCGCTGCTTATAGCATTCTGCGCGCAGCATATTGTTCACGGAGAAGCATGCACCCACCTCACGCAGGAGCTCGACATAGTTCAGACCCAGCAGCCAATCGGCGTTGTTGACCATTTTGGCCTTTCCCTCGCCGAATTCGATGAAGCGCTCCATCTGCTTGCGGAAGCATTCGGCATTGTGCTCAATGTCCTCTTTGGAGAGCATTTTACGCATATCCGTGCGGCCGGAGGGGTCGCCGATCATCGTCGTACCGCCGCCGATCAGAGCAATGGGCTTATTCCCGGCCATCTGCAAACGCTTCATCAGCGTCAGCGTAACGAAGTGTCCGGCAGTCAGACTGTCTGCAGTACAGTCAAAACCAATATAGAACGTCGCCTTGCCGTTGTCGATCATTTCACGAATCTCTTCTTCGTTCGTTACCTGCGCGATCAGTCCGCGGGCAACCAATTCATCATACAGTTTCATTTTTTTCCTCCGAAATGTTTTGTTTCAGGATTTCCTGTTGTTTTTTCTTACTCAATCCGCCAAGAACAAGCGTATACGCTTCGTCAAGCATCTCGCGCAGGACGGATTCCGGTACCCCGCCGTCCGCACGGACGGAATTCCAATGCGTCTTATTCATGTAATAGCCCGGCAGAATGTCCGGAAAAAGTTGGCGCAGCGCATCTCCTCTTGCAGGCGCAAGCTTCAGCGTAATATAATAAGGCTTCTCGCCTCTGTCATCAAGGCAGACGGCGCAGAACAGTTTATCGCCGACCTGGTATCTGTACCAACCCCACTCCTGCTTGAAATCCTTTGTTACTTCCGGTTTTCGAAGCAGATACGCGTCCAGCCACGGGTATTTCATAGTCCCTCCTCCTTTGCAAAAAAATCGCCCTCCGTCCGTTTCGGACAGAGGGCGTAAAAGACTCTACGCGGTACCACCTCTGGTTCGGCATCGCCTCACGACGCTGCCCTCACGGTGTCCAATAACACCTTCCGCAATTTCGGGCGGACCCGTCCTCCCCTACTGCTGTTTCCGGGAGGCCGCTCCGGAGGGTATTTCGCCGCGATTTCCTGCCGCCTTACACCGACCGGCGGCTCTCTGCGCGTGAACTTCGCGGGTACTTTTCTCCATCAGTGCGTTTAACGGGATATATTATAGCGTACGCACTTCGCTTTGTCAAGCAGTTTTTTGGGGGCTTCGCTGTTCCCCGGTTCAGGCGAAAAAGGGTCAACGCCAAGAGGCCCTTGCGGGCCTCCCGGCGTTGAAAGAAAGGGGGATACCAGAAACAGGAGTAGTCAATTGTTAAGATTGGCCAAACGCATCAGGACCACGGCAATTTCCGCTCGAGTGGCGTAATTGCACGGATTGAGCCGTCCGTATTCGTCGCCGATCAGCAAACCGTTTGCAACTGCCCAGTTCATGGCGTCCTTTGCATATGTATGGACTCGCTCCGCGTCGGGGAAGTCCTTCAGATGATCCTCAGTAACCGGCGTAGAGCCGAAGAAGCGGTAAAGGATCGTTACGATCTCTTCGCGTGTGATCTTACCGTTCGGATCAAAGGTACCGTCGTCACGTCCGGTGATGTAAGCGTTTTCGTACGCCCAGGCAATCACTTCGGTATACCATCTTCCGGCAGGAACGTCCTTAAACGGCGTTTCAGTTTGCTCAATTGCCGGCGATCCGGCCAAGCGGTAAAGGATCTGCACCAACTCAGCACGACTGGTATTTGCATTCGGTCGGAACATCCCGTCCTCATAGCCAATCATGAGCTCATGATTAACAACATAATCGACTGCCTCATGATACCAGCGGTCGTGCGCAACATCCTGGAAGTGTTCTGCCGCGCAACCGTTTGTACCGGCAGGAATGATGCAGAATTCCTCTTCGTCGCAGCGTTCGCAGATACGATGCTGCATTCCGTCTTCATAGCAAGTCGCTTCACGGTCGTGGATCCACTCGCCGAAGCTGTGGCCCAGAGCATCAACGATGGTGTCAATGTAGCTGTAGCTGCAGTGTTTACACTTATGCTCGGTATAACCGGACTTTGTGCAGGTGGGTGCGACGACGGTCGGCTCCGTCTCGTGCGCCTTCTTGGGGATACTGTGCGTGTAGCTGTCGCTGCAGCGGTCGCAGGTGAAGGTTAGAACGCCTTCTTCGGTGCAGGAGGCTTCCTTTGTGACGGTCTGCGAATACTGGTGACCCAGCGCATCAGCAATGGTATCAATGTAGCTGTAGCCACAGCCCGAGCAGGTGTGTTTCGTGTAACCCTTGGTATCACAGGTCGGTGCAGTCACATCGTAGGTGTAGTTGTGCGGCAGCTTTTCGGTTCGTCTGGAGCAAAGCGCGCCGCAGCGTTCGCAGCGTGAAACCTCATAGCCGTAGTCGGCACAGGTCGCCTGAGCGATTGTAACCCACTCGGTGCAGAGATGATCGCCCGCAGCACAGTCGAGCTGCTGAAGCAGACGCTCGGCTTCGACGAGTTCGCTGTAGTTGCTGACCAGCAGCTTCAGGTTCTCACTCAGCGCATCGTAAGCGGCACGCGCGTTCTCAATCGCCTCTCTGCTTTCCCTTGTTACGGATCCGATGGCAACGATCTGATTTCTGACTGCCTCGGCCTTTGCCTGATTGTCAAGGCTGACGACCGTCACGGTGATCTCAACATCTTCACCGGCCAGACGCCGGAAGATGGGGCCATAAACGGGATCGTCTTTATACTGCTCATAATAGCTGCCAAAACGGATGCTCTTGAGTCTTGCGTAATGTTCCGATATAGCCCTTTTTCGCGCTGGTATCCGTCACAACGCCGATGGCCGTCCATTCGTGTCCGCCAAGGTCGATGTTATCGGTCAGGATCGCGTTCAGCGCATAGCTCGCGGAGGTTCCCTCGTTGACCTTATCGCGGAACCACGCAAGCTCATACCCGTTGGAAATTCGGTAAACGCCGTCAACCAGCGCAGGCTCCAGCGTCGTAACGCCGTCCCATGCTGCGGAATAGGCCAGTGAAATATCAAACGTGGCACCGGACTGCGTAAGCTCAAAGGTGCCGGCCTTCTTTTCAAAGGTCTTTGCCGTAACGGTGTAGGTGTAAGTACCGAGCGGCAGAGCTCTTGTCACACCGTTTTCCAGAACGATGACCGTAGTACCGTCCGACATGATCAGGCGGATCTCAGGCAGCCGGTTTTCCGGGAAAGCCAGACCGTCCGTACGGCTAACATTGAACCGGACATTGCCGGTGACGACCGTTATGGCAGTGACCGCACTGGCCGCAGCGGAGTCGCCGTAGCCATCGCCGTCGCCCAGAGCGACAACGGTAACAGTGTAGCTTCCGCTGCCGTTAAGATCGATGAGCGTCGTAAAGTCCATCGTCAACTCCGTCGTCACTACGGACGAAAGAAGCTGTTCCGCACGGTAAAGATACACGGCGTAGCCGGTCGCATGGTCGACCGCCGTCCAGCTTGCAATCTTGCCGTTCCAGATAACGGTCGAGGGAGTCAGCGCAGCCGGGCGAATCTCTGCATTGCCGGGCGCTTTGATAAGGTACGGCAGTCCGCCGTTGATAAACTCGCCGTCCTGCGCATAGATCGCAAATTCTGCGCCGAGTGCGCTCAGAATATCGCTGCTCTTCAGCTCTTCAAGCGTTTTTCCGGTTCCGCCTTCCTCGAGCGTGCCGCTGAAGCTGCTCTCGGAGCAATAGAGGCTGCTGGAGTTCGTAATGCTGATATTTTTTGCCGCCAACGGGCCATAGGTGCCGTCGGTTGCGGTAACGTCCACAACGGCGTAGGTATTCTTGAGATAGGACTTTGCATAGCTGCTGGAGGCGCTGCTGCCGCCGATAATGCCGCCTGCATAGTTCTTCGCCGTTACCGAGCCTCTTGCAAAGAGATTCTCAAAGGTCTTATAGGTCTTGTTCACGCTGCCGATCACACCGCCTGCGTAATCGCCGCTCGCGTTCACCGTGACATGGGAAGCATACGAGAACGTCACCTTATCGCCGACCATACCGATCAAACCGCCGACATGATTCGTGCCGCTGACGACAGTATTAAGCACCGCGCAGAGCGTGAGTCCGCCGCCCGCAGCTCCAACCATACCGCCGGTATAGTCCCCGGCGCCGGTAACGCGGCTGTTTTTCACAACACAGTTTTTCACCGTGCCGGAAAGGTAGCCGACCAGCGCGGCGTTATACATCAGGCCGCCGTTGATCGTCGCGTTATCTACGGTCAGGTTTTCGATCGTTCCGCTGCAACGTCCGAAGAGAGCTGCATTGCTTCCCTCCGTTGTTACGTTAAGATTGGAAATCGTATATCCGGCGCCGTCGAAATGCGCCTGGAAGGAATGGCTGCTGTCCGCGCCGATCGGCGTAAACGCGACATGATTCATGTCAATGTTCGCCGTCAGGACAAACCAGGTATCCGACGTAAGCAGATCGCTCTTTGCCGCAACCAGTTGGCTCAGGTATGCCAGCTCGTCGCCGGATTCGATCTCATAGGGGGCGTCCTGTGTACCGTTACCGCCCGCAAAGCCCGTCGCTACGGTTCCGTCCCACGGCGTGATGGCCACCATGGAAACGGACACGCTCTGTGCCACAGCCTCAACGGTCACAGTGCCGTGCACCGTCCTGTAGCCGTCGCGCTTCACGGTATAGCTGTATGTTCCGGGGATCAGCAGATAAGCGATCGTACCGTTTTCATTGGCGGTAGGCGTCTGTACGCCGCCGACCTCGTGGCTCACCGTCAGCACCGCGCCCTCCGGTACGCCCGTAAAGCTCACGGCGTAGCTCGGCGCCCGCGTCAGTGAATCCTGCAGGGGCAGGTCGGCGCCGCTGACCGTAAAGGCAACGTTTTCCTTTGTCAGGTAGCCGAACAGCTCGGCAGTAAAGGAATAGTTACCGTCGGGCAGAAGCCAGACATTCTCCGTCTCGGAGACAAGAAGCTCCGTCTCCCCCTGCTTCACGACGATTCTGGCGCCCTGAGGCATATTGGGGAAGCTGACCGTCCACAGTCTGGTCCAGACCGCATAAAGATCCATATCGCTGCCGGACAGAGTGATCTCCGCCTCGTCGGCGTATACGACCTCGCCGTCCGCAGTCGTCGCCCAACCGTCAAAGCGGTAATTTGCACGCACGAACGGATTCCGCATCAGGCTGGCAGTGCCGAAAACGCCCTGCTCCTTCGTTGTATCCGTACCGTCATTCGCGTGGAAAATCACCTTGTTGGGAAGCGTAACGCTGAAGTCCTTCAGCCATACGCAGTCGGCATTTTTATCGGTGCTGGTATCCTTGGCATAGGCAATGCGTATCGATTCCCCCCGCCTGTGCCTCTACACTGTAGACGGTGTAATCGCTCTGCTCGCCGCTGAAATCCGCCTTGGCGGAGCTGTTGAGAACCTTTTCCGTTCCGTCGGCAGAAATACGCGTAATCTCCAGGTAGTCATATCTTGCTTCGCTGGAAGCCTTGTAGGAGAAGGTCAGCTTGGCCGCCTGCGTAAAGGTCAGCGTAATGCCGGATTTGGAGCTTTTGACCCCAGCGTTGGAGGACACAAGCGCGTTCTCCGTCGCATCTACCTGCATCGGGTAGTCGGTCGAGTTTGTTACGGTCGCTACGCCATTCAGGCCGGTGAAGAACCGATTGAAGCCCGAATTCAGATCCGATTCCGTTTTGACGACGCGCAGATAGTACACGCCCGGGGCAACGGTCTCGGCGTTGCAGCCGTACTCGCCGTTGGACATACTCGGCCAGTTCGGAGCGCCGACAACGATCGTAAGCACATCGCCGGGGCGAACGGTCGTTTTCTGGCCCGGTTGCCAAAGATCGGCCTGCGTGTACCAGCTATCGCTTGCCAGTGCCTTCGCGTCTGTCAGAGATATCTCCTGTGTAAAGGCAGCAACCAGGAAATTGCGGTTCGTCGCCGAAGCCGTCAGCGCAATCTCTGCGCTTTCGACGTGGCCGATTACCAGCTCATAGTCAAAAAGCCGCCGGAGAAGGAAGCGGGATTCAGCACGCCGCCCGTTACATTCAGAGCAGCGAGCTTTTTGTCCTTGGAATTGTATAGGCTGGAAATGTCGCTGCCGCCTGTACAGGTGTAGGAAAGGCGGATTACATCTCCGTCGCAGAGCTGGCCGTTTGCGTAGGTATAGGTCATAAAGCCAATTGCGGTAAACCAGCCGTTGAGCGTACCCATCCAGCCCGCGGAGCCGTCCGCCTTCAGGCCGTCGATCGCGGAAATATAGCCCGACTCGACACCCGTTACGCTGTGGCCCTCGAGCGCCTCCGCAATACAGCTCATCATCGTGGAATCGGCGTATAGTCCCACCGTCTTGTGGATGCGTTCGCCGCTCCGTTGTTCCGCTCCGGACTCCCAGGTGCCGTAGCCGCCACCCGCTGCCGGAGAGGCCGTGGTATTCTCCACGACCACCTGCACCTTTCCGACGGGAGTTCCCTCCGCCGAAGGTGCCTCCGCTACTTCAAGCGCTATCGCGTTTGTCGGTAAAAGCCCGACCAGCATGAACAGCACCAGAAGTAAACAGATCAACCGTTTTGTCATAATGCCGTCCTCCTTGAAAGATATGGAGCTCACGCTCCGAAGTCACGACGGCTTCTGCTGTTGCCTCACAAAACAAAAAACGTCTGCGAGGCACACCGACCACGCAGACGCAATCATCCCTTTGTCTGTTTATGCAGGCGTTCCCGGTGTAGGCAGGAGCCACGCAGCCGCCCCGACGTATCTGACTTATCCGGTATTCCTCCGGCTTCACAGTGACCCACTCGCGGGGCTTTTCACCCCATTCCGTCTGCCCATTGAAGGACAGGAACCGCTGCAAATATGAAATTAAGGGGTAGCGCCTCACCTGACAGGCAGCTCTCCCATCTGGCATTCTAACGCACCTTGTCCTATAATACAAGCCTTATTTTTAAAATGTTTTCCGCCTCGGAGCAGGCAGAGGAAAAGCCGGCCTCCACAGGCCGGCTTCTGCATATCAAAAAAGGGTTTCCCGTTCCGCAGCGTTTCAAAGGCTATGGCTTAGCAGCAGAAATCGGCGCGTTTGTCATCATTTCCGCCGCCGCTTGCAGCGTTGCCTCGGAAATGCTCGCGCCGCCTATGATCCGGGCAAGCTCGGCTTTCCGTCCTTCAAAGTCCAGCGGCGTTACAGTGGTATAGGTCCTTCCGTCTCTCTCCTGTTTGGCAATCAGGAAATGCGTGTCCGCAAGCGCTGCAAGCTGCGGCAGATGCGTCACACACAGCACCTGCTTATTTTCGGAAACCTGGTGCAGCTTTTCGGCAACGCACTGCGCCGCACGACCGGAAACGCCGGTGTCCACCTCATCGAAGATCAGCGTCGGCACGCGGTCACGCTCGGCAAGCACATTTTTCAGCGCCAGCATAATACGCGCCAATTCGCCGCCGGAGGCCACTTTGCTGAGGGGCTTGAGCGCTTCTCCTGCATTGGCGGACATATAGAACGCCACGGCATCCATCCCGCGCGGTGTAAGTTCGGTTTCCGAAAACTCACAGGAAAACCGCACCTTTTGCATATCCAGATCTGCCAACTCCTGTAAAACGCGCTGCGTCAGTCTTTCCGCCGCTTCACGGCGGGAGGCACGCAGGACAAGCGCAGCTTGCCTGGCCTCTTCCTCGGCGGCAGACAGCTTTTTCCGCAACCGAGAAAGTGCTTCATCGGAAAACTCAATCTCATCCAATTCGGCCTGTGCGTCGGATAGATAGTTCAGAATGTCGTCGCAGGTCACGCCGTATTTTCGGCGGAGTCTGTGGATGGTATCCAGTCGCTGCTCTATGGCATCCAGCTCAGCTTCACTGAAGCTCAATGCGTCACGCTTTTCGGAAATTTGCTCGGCACAGTCGCGCACCTGATACATCAGATCCGTGACTGTCTCATGCAGTGAGGTGAAGCTGTCGTCAATACGGCTCAACCGCGAAAGCGCCCGCTCCGCCTGTGCCAGAAGCACAGACGCACCATCCGACGTATCGCTGCCATCCAGGCAGACCGAGGCATCCTCCAACGCACCGGCAAGCTTTTCGGCATTTTGCGCAAGGCGTCTGCGTGCTTCCAACTCTTCGTCCTCGCCGGAACGGAGCTGCGCTTTGGTGATCTCGTCGATCTGGTACTTCAGTGTCTCCACTCGCCTGAGCTTCGCACTTTCGTCCAGATCCAGCCGGTCAATCTCCTTTTTCAGTGTCTGAATTCTTTCAAATCTCTCCCGGTAATTTGAAAGGAGCGTCTCATTCTCCGCAAATACATCAAGGAACTCCAAATGGTAGCCTTCGTCGAACAGCGTCGCCGAGTCATGCTGACCGTGGATATTGACCAACCGCAGACCGAGCTTTTTCAGGACGCCCACGGACACGGTCTCGCCGTTGACCCGACAGAGATTACGCCCGTCGGAAAGGATCTCGCGGCGGATGACCAGCTCGTCCTCATAGGGTACGTCATTTTCCGCAAACCACGCAAGCTGCGGTACGCCGTCAAACAGCGCCCGCACAACGGCGCGGTCTGCGCCGGTACGGATCATATCGCGATAGGCGCGTTCACCGAGAATGGCGGAAATGGCGTCGATCACAATGGACTTACCCGCGCCGGTTTCACCGGTCATGACGTTAAAGCCCGGCTCAAACAGGATGTCCGCCTGCTCGATCACGGCGATATTCTCAATGTGAAGCAGACGAAGCACGTCAATCCCCTCTCTTACTCGAGCATTTTCCGGATCTCTGCGCAGAATTCCATTGCAGACTCGCTGTCGCGCATCACAACAAGCGTAGTATCGTCGCCGGAAAGCGAGCCAAGCACGGACGGAATGTGCAGCGCATCGATATTTGCACCCGCCGCTGCGCCGAGACCGGGCATGGTCTTGATCACGATCAGGTTCTGCGCGGCGTCAATGCTGATCACACACTCGCGGAAGATTACACGAAAGCGCGCGTCGAATTTTTCGTTTTCCTTTGTATGCGGGACGCTGTAGCGATAGCAGCCCAGCCCGTCAAGCGTCTTGATAATGCGCAGCTCCTTGATGTCGCGTGAAACCGTTGCCTGCGTGCTTTTATAGCCGCAGTCATTCAGCTCCTTGAGCAGCTGCTCCTGCGTCTCAATGGGCTTCTCCGTAATCAACTCCAGAATCTTTTTCTGTCGATTGGATTTCATTCTTTCTCCCCCTTTTTATCGCTATCTCATTTTCGTATTGACAATCTCATAGAAGCTTCGGTTTCCGAGTTGAATCAACCGCGTCGTATGCTCCGAGCGTGTTACGGTTACTCGGTCGCCCGCGTTCAGGCGAAACGCACGCCCACCGTCCAGACACAAAAAGGCATTTTTACGACCGGTACGGCCAATCGTCACCGTAATTACACGCTGCGGCGAGGTGACAATCGCGCGCGTAACCATATTATGCGCGCAAATGGGCGTAATGACCAAATTCCGCGCCGTCGGCTCGACAATGGGGCCGCCTGCAGACATGGAATAGGCCGTTGAACCGGTAGGCGTGCTGATAATCAGGCCATCACCGGAAAAAGACATCATTTCTACACCGTCGCAGCAAACATTCAGCCCGATTACACGCGCAACGGCGCCCTTGGTCAATACGGCATCATTGAGCGCATCGTCCTCCAGCAGAACCTTCCCCTCGCGTTCCACACGCGCATGGAGCATCATGCGCGTTTCGACGGTATAATCGCCCGTGGCCAGTCTTCGCAGCTCCTTCAGATCCTCGCTCTCCAGCTCCGCCATAAAGCCCATCGTGCCGATGTTTACACCCAGAATCGGAACATTGGCTCGCATAGCGGCCTTAGAGGCGTGGAGAATGGTGCCGTCGCCGCCGAAACAGAGCAGAATATCCGCATCGCGCAGCTCTTCGTCCAGATCGCTCAGCGCCGTATTTTCAGGCAGATCAAAGTTCTTGTCAATTTCAAATGCAAGGCAGATCCGTGTCTCAATGCCGCTCTCCTGAAGAATCTTTGCGGCAAGATTTGCATACTTAAAATTCCGATCCCGGTAGGGATTGGGAGTCATAACGACCTTTTTCATAACAATTCATGTGCGGCAGCCACCAGCGCAGCCACATCAGGGCTGACTGCATATTCCGGCTGCACGGCCAAATGTCCTAAAAATTCAATATTGCCCTCCGGCCCCTTCACCGGAGAATAGGTAAGATTTCGAACCGTCAGCCCCAGCTCTGCTGCAAGCGAAAGAAATCCGTTCAGAACCTCCTCGTGAACCTTCGGGTCACGAACCACGCCTTTTTTCCCAACCTTTTCTTTTCCCGCTTCAAACTGCGGCTTGATGAGGCAAACGACCTGTCCTGTCGGCTTGAGTAAAGCGCGGACGGCAGGCAGAACGATACGCAGAGAAATAAACGAAACATCGATCACGGAAAGGTCCAGCGGTTCACCGAGCTGCTCCGGCGTTACATAGCGAATATTCGTGCGCTCCATGCACACAACGCGCGGATCCGTGCGAATGGACCAGGCAAGCTGGCCGTACCCGACATCGATAGCAAACACCTTCGCCGCGCCGTTCTGGAGCAGGCAATCGGTAAAACCGCCTGTGGAGGCGCCGGAATCCGAACAGACAAAACCGGTCGGATCGATCCCGAAATCGCGAAGCGCTTTTTCCAGCTTCAGTCCGCCGCGGCTGACATATCGACTGCCGCCGCGCAGCTCCAGCGCCGCATCCTCTTCGACGAGAGTCCCTGCCTTGTCGCACTTCTGCCCGTTAACAAATACCTCACCGCTCATGATGAGCGCCTGCGCGCGGCTGCGCGAATCGCAAAGACCACGCTCGGCCAGAAGAATGTCCAGCCGCTGCTTATGCTTCATTCGCACACACCTCCTTCGCTGTCTCCGCAAGGGAAGCAGCGTCCAATCCTGTCAGACGGTAAAGCTCCCGCGCAGCGCCGTGCGTGATAAAACGGTCTCCCAGGTTGCACAGGCGCACGGAAATTCGCTCCCCCGCATTATCCAGTGCGGCAAGCAGCTCCTTTCCGACGCAGCCCGCACACACCGCTTCCTCGGCCACGAGCAAACGTCCCGTCTTCCGCACCGACCGCAGCACCGGCGAAGCGTCAAGCGGCTTAATGCAATCGAGCTTGACCACCTCGGCGGAAATCTTGTCCATTTGCAGAAGGTCGGCCGCATCAAGCAGATGATTCACAAGCGTTCCGTAGCCGACAAGCGTAATATCGCTCCCCTCGCGTAACACAGGGGAGGCCGCAGCGGCACGGTAACTGCCCTGTCTGCCGCGTGGGTAACGCACGGCAACCGGGCCGGTCATATCCAACAGCGCCCGGCGAAGCATCGCGCGCAGCTCCGCATCGTTCGCCGGACAGAGAATCTGCATATTCGGCACGGAGCGCAAATAGCCGACGTCAAACACGCCGTGATGGGTCTCCCCGTCCTCGCCAACCAGCCCCGCGCGGTCAACAGCAAAAACAACGTGCAAGTTCAGCATTGCAACGTCTTGAAGCAGCATATCGTAAGCACGCTGCAAAAAGGTCGAATAAATCGCCACAACGGGCAGCATTCCCTGCTTTGCAAGACCGCCGGCCATTGCGACCGCGTGCTCCTCCGCAATGCCGACATCGAAAAATCGCTCCGGAAAACGCGCGGAAAACTCCGTCAGTCCCGTGCCTCCCGGCATCGCCGCCGTTACGGCGCAAATGCGCGGATCCTGCTCCGCCGCGAGGCAGAGCGTCTCGCCGAACACATCCGAAAAGCAGGGTTCCGGATTCACACCGACCGGCTGCCCCGTTACGGGGTCAAACTTCCCGATACCGTGAAATACATCGGGATTCTCCTCGGCCGGGCGATAGCCCTTACCCTTCCTTGTGATGACGTGCAGCAGAACAGGGCGCTCGCAGCTCTTTGCGAGACGAAGCATATATTCCAGCCGTTTCAGGTCGTGGCCGTCGATCGGTCCGTAATATTCAAAGCCCATTTCATCAAAGAGCGTGTGATTCAGCACACGCCGCTTGATGCGTTCCTTGAGCCGATGCGTAACACGATAGATCGTCTTGCCGCCCGGTACCGCCTCGGTGAACGAACGATAAGCGCGCTTCAGGCGAAAATAGCCGGGACGGGTACGCAGAGAACGTAAATGCTTTGCTACTCCACCCACATTCGGGCAGATGGACATTCCGTTGTCGTTCAGAATTACAATCAGCGGCTCATTGCTCTCGCCGGCATCATTCATGGCTTCATAAGCCGTTCCGCCGGTCATAGCGCCGTCGCCGATGAGCGCAATCACGTGGTAGCTCTGCTTTTGCAGTGTCCGGGCACGTGCCATACCGAGCGCCGTAGAGACGGCGGTAGAAGCATGACCGGCGACAAAAGCATCCGTTTGGCTTTCCGAGGGCTTCGGAAAGCCGGAAATCCCTCCAAAGTGCCGAAGCTCACCAAACGCCTCTCGGCGGCCGGTGAGCAGCTTATGCACATAGGACTGATGACCGACGTCAAACACAAGTCGGTCCGTAGAGGTATCAAACACGCGCTCGATCGCAACTGCAAGCTCCGTAACGCCCAAATTCGATGCCAAATGACCGCCTGTTTGCGAAACGCTGCGCACAAGAAAGCTGCGGATTTCTTCACAAAGCAGGCGGAGTTCCCCGTCATCGAGTGCACAGAGCGCTTCCCGGGAATCGATTGTTTCTAGTATACTCAAAGTGACACGTCCTGACAAATTCTCAGCGCTTTTTCCGAGTCTTCTTTCGACGGAAAAGAGATTTTATGTAATAGATCGGCTTGGAAACCAGCGTAACGATCTGTGTGGCACGGCTCATTGCAATATTCTTGCCACAGGCTTTACCGGAGATCGTCACCGCAGCGACCAGCGCCGACATCAAAAGCTGGGAAGCGGTCTCGGAGTTGAGTGAGGACAGCGCACGCACGGCAACCACTGCCGAGGCGGAGCCGGATACGACGCCGCAAATATCACCGATGACGTCGTTGCAGAAGTTCGAGACCTTTTCGGCATTGCGCAGCAGCCTGAGCGCTTCACTCGCGCCGGGCACCTTCTTCGCAGCCATGGAATGAAACGGCTTCTCATCCGCGGACATCACGGCAACTCCGATAATGTCAAACACGATGCCGAGCAAAACAATCAGCAGCAAGACAAGAAATGCCTCGACAAGACCGGCTTTCTCCAGCACCGTGGAAGAAAAGAAAGAGATCGTCGAGGACAAAACGATGGTCGTAAAAAAAATGGTGATGATCCAACGCAATGAGCCGTTGGATTTTTTCTTCTTGGGTTTACTTCGAGGGTCAGGTTTTTCGTCCACGGGACAGCCTCCAAAAAAGAAAGAAATAATTGAAAAGTGGTGGCAGCACAGAAGATTAATCTTGCGGCTTAGGTCGGGTGGGATTTCCCCACGCGCTACCGAGCGTCGCCGAATCGGCCGTTTCCGTTGAAAGCGTGAGCCGGGGCGTTGCCGCGTCCCGGTACCCGATTGCCACTTAGTCCGCACTGCAATCCCTTCTATGCCCATGGAAGACCGCCTAGGTGATTTCCACTACTTTGTGCACCGGTTCTATCCTCTTTTGCAGATGCGGTTTCAAGGGGCAATATCGCCGTCAGCCGCGGCCACGGCTGCGAACGCTTCGCTCCCCTATTCCCTCACACCCACGCAAGGCAGGCTACGCTGCACCCAGCACACGATTCTGTGCACCGAGATGCAGGTTCTATCCTGCTTCGTACGCAGTCCGGGCAGCCGCAAAAGCGGCTACGGGATCGGCTGTCGCACAACAGCAGGTCTCCACGGAAATCGGGTCGTGCGGCGTATGCCATTACGCCTCGCCCGAAAACCTTAACCCCCAGCACCCACCCTAATCTGGGCGAAAAAAGCAAGCACCAGGGACTTCATCGATATGCCCTTTAAAGGATTTTTAGGCCCTTCTTCGATACCGGAGCGCGCAGACTAGGATACGGCGCCACCGTATACATCATACCATATCCCTCGTCATTATTCAAGAGTAATTTTATTTTTAGACCGATTTTTTGTATATTTGCATGAGAATAGCCGAAAACCAAATTGTAACATTGCGAACAACCATTTTTAAGCGTATGGGATGAATATCGGCATTGGATGACTTCCGCAGAAAAACACAACCCCGTGTCTCCAACGGAGGCACGGGGAAATGCTTCGATTAAACTCTCTCCTTGACCTTGGCAGCCTTGCCGAGGCGGTCACGCAGATAGTAGAGCTTCGCACGGCGAACCTTACCGCGACGAACGGTCTCAACCTTGACGATGTTGGGAGAATGAACCGGGAAAACCTTCTCGCAGCCGACGCCGTAGCTCAGACGGCGAACGGTGATGGATTCCTCAATGCCGCCATGCTTGCGAGCAATGATCGTTCCCTCAAAAACCTGCACTCTCTCACGAGCGCCTTCCTTGATCTTGACATGAACACGAACGGTGTCGCCGACGTTCATCTGCGGCAGTTCTTCCTTCATGTACTGGCTGGTCAAGGCCTTCATCAGATCCATAGTAAATGTCCTCCTAGTTTTATTAGGCGTTCATACCCGGCGACCGGCCGGCAGAGGACCACCCATTTGCAGACCCGACGATTGTACCATGTGTGCGCTGAAAAAGCAAGTGTTTTTTTCGATTTTTCGCTTTTTTTGTGCCAATGTACCGCTCCTCGGAAAGGGGAAAAAGCAGTCAGCGAAACAAAAAATCCGAGAGACTCTTGAGCCATTCCAACGTTTTGAACCGCAGGCGGTATTCCTCCGGCCCACCGGTAATCAGCTCGGACTCTGTTCTGTCAAAACCGCCTGCCTCGGCCGATTTTCCGACATCGCTTGCAGTCGCCGCCGTACAGAGAGACGGAAATACCACACACCACCAGTTTTTCCCCTCTGCATTTCCGATACACACGCGCAAAGAGGGATACTCTCCCGCAGGAAGCGCAAAGGTGTCATAGCGCCGAGTATCAAAGCGCTCCGTCTCCAATGTCACCCTGATCTCTTCCTGCGAGTTTTCGGCACGCAGCACGTCGAGCGCCGCGCTGCGCAACCCGTCAAGGTGATCCGACAAAACCGTTCGCGCCTCATCGGCATTGCGACATTGCGCGGTCAGCGTGGAAACCTGACGCAGTATGGCATCGCGCACACGCAGCTTCTGTTCCTGGTCGTCGGCAGAATCGGAATTTGCCACAACATGCAGACGGACGGTCTTTTGCGCCAGTGCGCGCTGTTCCAGCAGCGTCTGTACCGAGAATACTCCGGCAGTCATCAATGCCACCAGTAAAAGCCAGCAAATAATTCTTGTTTTCATAAAAATCACCGCCCAGAGTATGGGCGGTGATCCGTAGTTTTAAACGCCTCTTGCAATAAAAACCTGCGGGTAGTTCTCCTTGAGCATCGTGCAGGCAACCGCCGCCGCTTCGAACGTGTCAAAGATTCCAAAAATCGCCGAACCGCTGCCCGTCATCTGCGCGCCGTAGGCGCCGTAGGTCATCATTACGGATTTAATATAGTTCAGCTCCGTATGCTGCGGGATCGTAACATCTTCAAAGACATTACAAAGCTGCTTACCGATTGCCTCCAGATCGCCACGCTGAAGCGCTGCGCGCATGGCGGTGTTGTCCGGCCGTCGACCGAT
Organism: uncultured Oscillospiraceae bacterium; assembly: GCA_934645175.1. GTDB lineage: Bacteria > Bacillota > Clostridia > Oscillospirales > Oscillospiraceae > JAZOXB01. The sequence continues at coordinate 6,559 of CAKUDE010000024.1, read as the reverse complement.
CCGCGCCGCATCCAGCGCAGCATACTGCTCCGCCGTAGAGAGCGCCAGCTCCGGCTTGCACAGAACAAAGAAAATTTCAGGGGCGTCCGGAAGCTTGGTCAGCCGTTCCCCCCTGCCCTCGACAAGAGCCGTACCGCACAGCACGCAGAACGGCACATCCGAGCCAAACTGCGCGCCCAACTCACACAGAGCGTAAACGGAAAGCGGATACCCCCGATGCGCATTCAGCGCACGCAGTACCGCCGCAGCATCTGCGCTCCCGCCGGCAAGGCCCGCGCCCATCGGAATGCGCTTGGTGATGCGGACGGTCAGGCCATCCGGCGTACCGCCAAGGGTTTCAAAGAACAGCCGCGCAGCACGGAGCGCCAGATTGCTTTCATCCGTGGGAACACCGGGCTTGTCACATTCAACGCACCAGGGCTTTCCCGTATCCAGCTCGATCTCCACATCGTCGCGAACAGAGACGGTTTGCATGATCGACGAAATATCATGATAACCGTCAGACCGCTTTTCCAAAACGTCGAGCGTCAGGTTAATTTTTGCAAGTGCACCCTCGGTCAGGCGAATCATTTGATCTTTCTGGCCTCGAGATAGTAACGCTTCTCACGGCTGTGGCCCATTGAGAAGGTCTTACGCGGCAGAATACCGTCGGCAATAACGCCGCGGAAAAGCTGGCTCTTTTCCATGGCAGGCAGCAGGAAGCCGATGGCGTTTTCCTGCTCGGCCAGGGCGATGAGCGCATCGTCGTCATGGATATAGTCGATCTCGCCCTCGCTGCGCTTCAGATAAGCGTCCAGGAAGCCCTGCAGAACGCCAACGGCGAGCTGGCTCTTGCTGCGGTCGAGAGAAATCACACCGGACTCCTCGCCGATATACCAGCGAATCTCATAGCCGCCCTCGGCGCAGGCCTCGTTCTTCAAAGCCTCAAGCAGCGCCCAGGGATCGCACTTGGTAATCACGCGATGGATCGGTTCAAAGACCTGCGCTTCATCGTGGATGTTTTCCAGCTCGACAAGAGCAAAGCGTGCGGGATGATCGGAAAGATCGACGCCGGGGTTTTTCGCCTTCAGCTCTTCATAGCAGGACTTCGCGGTCGCCAGCGAATGGTTGCCGTCGCCGACGGCAAAGACCATCGGAACGCCCTTGAGATCGGCATACTTCTTGCCGACGTTTGCGGTATAATCGGTCAGGCGGGCATTGAATGCCGCGGCGGCTTCTCCGTCAACCAACCAGCCCTTAATATTGTGGCCACCCTCCATCAGCTCAAAATCATAGAGCTTTTCGAGCTTGTCCTTACCGGCTGCAATCGGCTCAATCAGGCACTTCTCATGATCGTCGCAGAGCATAAGAATATGCGGCAGTTCAATAGGGGCGTCACGGCGTACACGCATACGCGGCGGAATACGCTCAACAACGGTACGCTCCGTTGCACGGATGGCAGAGGTGGAGCCGACGGAATAGTCGTAGGCATCCAGATCGACCATGCCGACAAGGCCTTTGCGAACGGTGCCGTTATCCAGCGTGCGCTCAACATAAACGAAGGAGCCGGGCAGCGTGCGGAAAATGTTGTTCTTCAGGTATTCTGCCATCGTGCGGTTAATGAGGGCGGTATGCTCCGCCTCCTGCGGGGTTCCGAGCTCGGCCTCGGGCAGGATCAGGTTGATCGTGGAGGGCGCACCCTCTGCGTTCTTGCGGACACGCTCCCAGTAGGCAGGATCGGACGTGAACTGGTCGCAGGCGATAACCGCCCATTTCTCCATGGAATCGACCTGGGGGAACAGAATGTCAGCGGGTAAAAAAGCGTTCATAAGAAAAATCAGCCTTTCTCACAAATTTTTGCTTGTTCCGTGTCATTATACTGCATATATTCGTATTTGTATAGTCTTTTTTCATTTTTCACGCAATTTTTGAAAAAAAGAGCCGCGTTGCTCCGTATAGTTCCGTGAAAAACCGCTCATACTAGGGGCAGTAATGAATCGGAGGAGGAAACGCAATGGACACGATTGCTCTGATCCTGAGCATCATCGGCTCTCTCAATTGGGGCCTGGTTGGCATTTTCAAATTTGACCTCGTTGCATGGATCTTCGGAGGGCAGGGCGCGCTTGTCAGCCGCATTATCTACACCATCGTCGGACTGGCAGGCCTGTGGTGCATCTCACTGTTATTCCGCCGCAACTCGCTCGGTGCAACCGAAAATCTTTGACGCAAAAGGCTCCGGCGTATGCCGGAGCTTTTTGCGCTCACGCTGCAACGGACTGCTCGCGGAGCAGCCGGCTGCGCAGACGTGTAAACGGGAAGAAGGCAAGGAACGCGCCCGCCGTCAGCGACAGAAGATAAGCGGGGATTTGCACATACCATCCAAAGCGTTCAAGCAACATTTTAAAAGCAGGCAGCGACGAACCGATCGAGCCGATCCGGGATACCTGCACCGGCCCAAAGGGCGCTTCGCGCAGCAAGAGCTCAATTCCAACAGCAATTGCGCAGAACACGGCAAACACGAGCGCTGCACGCGGGAAATCGGACAGCCTGCGTCCGCCACGGCGGGAGAAGCCGAGATACAAGCCGACAAAAACAATCAGAAGCCGCTGCAAAAAAGAGGCAACGGTCAGCACAACATACTCACTCAGCAGAGCGGACGGCTCGGCAAGCGCCGCGATACCGGCAAACAGCGTATATGAGGTCATAAAGTCATACATCGACTGTTTGACGCGGCTCTTCGGCAGAAGCGCCGCCGGAAGGAAAAGATATATCGGCATATTGTCGAGTCGGAACGGAAGCACCCGCCAGACATACTGACCGTTTCCAATCACGAAGCAGTAGAAAAGCTGTCGATACCCTTCCAGAAGCAGCACCAGCAGACCGCAGATCAGAAACACGGCGCGATTGCCGCTTTTCCCCGTATCGCGCAACCGTCGCGCAAGCAATACGCACAAGAGAAGTCCGACACCCGCAAAAATCAGATGAAACGCGCCGTAAGGACGTTGCGGCGTCATCTCCCATGCCGTCCATTCAAAGAAAGCCTGCATCTTATGTCTCCTTATCGGTTCTTCGTTGGCGTGCGGTTAGGCGATACAGCTCCTCGGCAGCCAGTCGCGCCTTTGCAACGACGTCCCCGGCGTTTTTCGGAAAGCAGTAATACAACGCATCGTGGTTGCCGATGCAGATCACGTCGCCCATTTCATACCAGAAAAAATCGGAGTAGAGGCTGTAGGATGCACCGGGAGCCTGGCGGTAATCCAGCTTACCCTTGCAGCCGGTCAGGCGGAAGCCGTCGGTCGTGTGTAAAAGCCGCCCCTCGCCGACGCGGTAGACGCACTTGCTGTCAACGAGCATATAGATGTCCACATCGACCTCCATGCGGTAGCTTCCCTGCTCCAGTTCTTCGCGGACACATTGCCGCTGCCAGCGATACCAGTCCGGGATGTGCGGGAATTCCGTCTCGCCCGTAAGCGCCTGCATCCGACCCAGCTCGTCCATACGGTACTCCTTGCCGCAGGCCGAGCAGCGCAGGCGCTCGCCGCCGCTCTGCATTCTTCCCTCGGCAGCGCACGCGGGGCATTTATAAAGCACGCGGTTCAGGCCGTCGGCACGGAACGGCTCGGTAACACGCACCCGCTCTCGCTCCTGCCAGCGGAAATGATCAAAGGAGAACTGTTCCTCCAGCAGCGCGTTGAGCTGTGCGGGCGTTTTCTCTGCAATTTCGTCCGGAGAAAGCAGATATTCCATCTCTGCGCGGACATCGACGCGCCGCAGGCGCAGATTATTATACAGCGGGTCGCGCGTAAACGCGCCGTAGGTGCGGATCATCACAACGGGCACGCGCAGCAGCTTCAGGCACTTGCCGATGCTTTGCGGCAGAGGCGTGGCGGTGCCGTCGAAGCTGTAGCTTGCCTCGGGGTACATCAATACGGAGGACTTGAGCGTCCGCACGGCGTAGAGCATATCATAGACCAGCTTGGGGTCGGACAGAAACTTTTTCGTCGGAATGCAGCCAAGGCTGCGCATCAGAGCGCTTTTGCCGACAAAGCCGTCCGAGGTGCAGACAATGTTGAACGGGCGCGGGTACAGCAGCGCGGAGGCGATCTTCAGGTCGATGAAGCTGGAATGGTTCATCAGTATCAGGCAGGGTTCGTCCTTGGCAAGACGCTCCATACCGATCTTCCGGCAGGTAAAGTTTGTAGCGCGCAGATCGCCGACGGCGAGCAGGCGCACAAGCGTGCGCAGCACGATACCCGGCCGTTTCGGCTTACGCCGGATCTCCTTCGGAAGCGCGAGAACGGCTTCATAGGGCAGTGCGGCAGTTTTGATTTTCATCCTTCCGACCCACCTTTCTCCTGTTTATGACATTATACTCCCTTTTGCACAAAAACGCAAGTGCTTGGCCGGGATTCCCGCTATTCCCCGTATGTCATTGCAAAGACGGCAGGAACGCTATGTCAAAGCCACACCGGCAGCCGCAGCAATCTGCCGATATGTCATTGCGAGACCCCGAAGGGGTCGTGGCAATCTCTTGTAAGACCCTGCACTAGATTGCCACGTCGGGCTTGCGCCCTCCTCGCAATGACAAATAACAGGCACGCCACGTCGGGCTTGCGCCCTCCTCGCAATGACACATACCCCCCTGTCATTGCGAGGCCACGCCAGTGGCCGTGGCAATCTCGTGTGTGTACTGTCATTGCGAGAACCACGGAGCCGCCGAAAAAGCGCAAGCGGGCGTCCGGAAGGACGCCCGCCCGCGCGTGGTTCAAAGGGATATTAAAGAGAGCGTTGAAGAGGTATCAATTAGATTTTGGGCCTGTCACTGTATAATAATACTCGCCCTGCGCGATGATGTTGCCGAAGGAGCAGTTCGCATCATAGTTCAGTGTAGCCTTATAGGTGTCATTGCCGCAGATGTAGATCACCTTGCCGCCGGCAGCTTTGTTGCCTGTGTTACTGTCAACTACTTTAGCAAATTCCAAGGAAATGTTCAGATCATTGATTGTATATTTTTTCTCTAGTTCATACCCATTCTCGTCGTTCAAATTTAAGATGTAAGCCACATTGACCGTTTCCGTCTCATCACAGGGCGCATAGACCTTTGTATTAACGAGCTCACATTCGGCGGCTGCACCGTACTTGGCGTCAATAGGCCCGCCTTTCCCCTCTTCGGCTAATTTACTTCCGACCGCAAGCGTTGCAAGCGGGGCACGGAGCTTTCCTCCCTCTGCACTCCCCCACTTCACATCTTTTTGGTTCCCTAAGACATAATCAGCGTCACTCAGTCCGACCAGCTGCTCATAATACGTGTCGTAATTTGTATTATCAAGTGTAAATTCGCTCACCTTGTACGGCCGCACCAGAACGGAATTTTTGATCGTCGCCGTTCCGCAGCGGAGGAAGACGGCGTTACGCTCTCCGGCGATTTGGCAGTTCTCAATGAGCAGCGTTCCGGGCTGCGACATATAGATCGCCATATTGGTCTTACCGCCGGTCGCGGCACCCTTCTCGCCGCAGTATTTCGTAATCAGTTTGGAATTCTTTAGCTCAATGATATTGTTAAAGGTTTTGTTCTTGCTCCACCCATAAGGATCTCTTGTCGCAATACAGTGGCCGGCACTGGTGATCGTCGATGCATCAACGTTGACCTTCACCGACGAACCGCTGGCGCACTCGATGTAAATTACCGATCCACTGTACGACTTAACATTATAAGGAGAATTTTGCCGTATACTGCTCGATACACGGTTCATATCCGCATCCACGGTAACATTCTTCAGGCTCAACTCGGCGCTGTAAGACAGTTGGAAGAGGGGCGTAACTTTCGAAAGACTGGCGCCGTCTTTCTCCGGCGCGGTATAATTGATTGTGCCGCGGCGCACGGTGAGACGAGCATCCGCCGTGTCCCAGTCTTCATTCAAAAAGTAGTAGCTTAAATCAAACCCGTAATTTGCTGTCAGAGTTTTACCGTTCAAATCCAGGTCAACGATGTTGCTGAAGTCAATACTATTATATTCAGTCTGGGAAAGCGTAACATTATTCCCCAATCGGATGGCGGCGGTTTTGCCATCGTAATATGCCTCCGAAACGACCTCCAGGAATTCATTCTCACTCTTGACGGTCACGGCGCCCTCATATTTTTGGCAAGTCGGTTCGGTGCAGATGTGATCCGGGCCGAAAGTGTGCGCAGGAATCACGGCGCAGCCCTCTACGAGGCCGCAGTTATTGCACTTACGTCCGGCTTTCGTGCCGTCTTCATCGTTCTCATGCTCCGGGGCGACCGCTTCAATTTCATCCCAATCATGTCCCAGCGCCGATTCAGTTATTATTCGTTGGGTGATTTCATTCTTTGCTTCGGCATCGCCAAACATCTTCCCGCAGGTTTCGCAGACCCAGCATTCTGCAACGCCCGGCTGGGTGCAGGTTGCACTCGTCGCAGGAAGGTGCTTCAGGGTATGCGTATGCACCGGATCGGTCGGCTTCTCGGTCGGATCAGTCGGATTCTTCGATTCCGTCGGAATGGAGGGCTCCGTCGGCTCCGGCGTAAGCTCGGAGAAGCGGGACGGAATCAGCTCATAGG
>CAKUDE010000023.1 GCA_934645175.1 uncultured Oscillospiraceae bacterium | reverse complement strand
GCATCCCTTGCGGAATGCACTCATTCGTTAGGGCGTTACATTTGATAACAATATTTCTAACTTAGTGACATTGCCCGACCGGGAGGCTCCTTTGGTATTCAGATCGCGCCGAGACGCGCCAGACAGCGCTCCAGTTCCGTCGCGCCGACCCAACTCTCTCCGAGATAATACAGCAAATCCGCCATCGGCTGCGCCGTGGATTCGTCCGGCTCATGCGCCGCAAGCCACGCAAGAAGCGCCGTCCAGGCGGCTTCCTTTGCCGCACACAGCTCCGGAGTATCCGCCTGCGCCTGCGTATCGTCGTAATCGGCGTGGCGCAGGCAGGGAGACGCACAGGTTCGGCAATCCGGCGAGAGGCGGAATTTCTCCTCGCGCAGAAGCGCTGCATCCGCACCGGGCGTGCGCAGCACCTGCGCTGCGGCACGCAGCGCACGCAGCTCGGGCGTACCGTCCATTGCGCGAGCCAGTCCGATGGCCGCTGCGCGGCGTCGGTCAGTCATCGACTTCTTCCCCCTGCGGATTCAGAATCACGACCTCCACGGGGATCCGCTTGCCGCTGGCCTCTGCGGCACGCTGCACCGCAAAGGGCAGGCCGCCGCAGCAGGGAACCTGCATCCGCACAACACACACGGAACGGATGTCATTGTGCGTAAAAATCGCGGTGAGCTTTTCCGAATAATCCACCATATCCAGCTTCGGGCAGCCGATGAGCGCCGTGCGACCGGAAAGATAGCGCCTGTGGAAATCCGCACAGGCAAAGGCGGTGCAGTCGGCTGCGATCAGCAGGTCGGCATCCTGAAAATACTGCGCGGTAACACCAAGCAGCTTGAGCTGCACGGGCCAGTTCCGCAGCGCGGAGCCGTCCGACGGCGAACTCTGCGCGGCGCGCAGGCCGGAGCAGCCGCCCGGCTTCGGTTCGATGCGCGGCAGCCTTGCAGCAAGGACCGCCGCCTCGTCATAGGCAGGCGCCTCGCGCTCGACAAAGCGAATGGCGCCCTGCGGGCAGGCGGGAAGGCAATCTCCCAAACCGTCGCAGAAATGCTCACGCGAGAGCGCCGCCTTGCCGTCGATCACATCGATGGCACCCTCATGGCAGGCACGGGCGCACAGACCGCAGCCGTCGCACGCTTCCCGGTCGATCTCAATGATCCTTCGCTTCATTTTCCTTTGCCTCCAATCGGGCTTTTTTCTCCGCCTCGCGCTGCTCCTTCTGCCGCGCGGCGATGGTCATCATCTGCTCATACATGGCGTCGCCTACGCACTGACGGGCGTATTTGCACCACTGCACACAGCTCAATGTATCATTATACGCGACAAAACCACAGTTCTCGCAGCGAACCTCGGTATCCGAGGAAAACATCTCGATCTCGGCGCCGCACTGCGGGCAAACCTTTTCCAGAATGGTTGGGGTACGGGGCTTCCCCTGACAGCCGTCCATAATCATAAGCAATCGTCTCCTTTCGTTCCCATTATAGTGTGAATCTTTTCGTTTCGCAAGAAGAAAAAGTTTGCTTTGCCGGGAAAAACTGTTGACACCTCTGACCTTTTTGTGGTAACATACCTCATAGAAAGACGGCGCTTGCCGACCGAACAGAATATGGATCGGAAGATTGCGCCGGGAGAGCTCACGCCCGCGTGGCGCCGAAGGGGAATGCGAAAACTCTCAGGCAAAAGGACCGGCTCATGACGATACTCCGAGAAGGATGGGGCTTGCCCCATACGCCGAAGGGGCAACCCGCCCGTGCGGGAAATCTCTCAGGTTTTTGAACGGAGGCACAAGGTTCCCGTAGGGGGCTTTGTGCCGTTTTTTCTATGTCTCAATGCAACTTAAAATATAGGAGGAACCATTTCTATGAGCGAACTCAAGCGCACTCAGCTTTACGACATCCATGTTGCCGAAGGCGCAACGCTGGTTGATTTCGGCGGCTGGGAAATGCCCATCCAGTACCCCAGCGGCATTGTTGCCGAGCACCTTTACACCCGCCACGAATGCAGCCTGTTCGACGTGTCGCACATGGGCCGTCTGATCATCGCCGGCCCGGATCGCGTTGCTTTCCTGCAGCACGTTCTGAGCAGCAACGTCAACGCCCTCGACCTGAATCAGGCGCAGTACTGCATTATCCCCAACGAGCGCGGCGGCGCCGTAGACGACGCCTACCTCTACCGCTTTGAGGAGGAGCGCTTCCTGCTGGTTGTCAACGCGGCCAACACCGACAAGGATCTTGCCCACCTGACCGAGATCGTCAAAAACTATGACTGCACGATCACCAATATCACCGCCGACTATGCCGCCATTGCCGTACAGGGCCCCAAGAGCAAGGATATGCTCATGCAGCTCTCCGGCGGCGAGGCGCTGACCGAGCCGGTGAAGAACGCACTCAATACCCTCAAGTTCGAGGGCCGCACCGTGCGCGTCGCCAAGACCGGCTATACCGGCGAGCCTCTGGGCTATGAGGTCTATATCGAGTCCGCCGAGGCCGCATGGCTGTGGAAGCGGCTGGAAGAGCTGGGCGCCAAGCCCGCCGGCCTGGGCGCACGCGATACGCTGCGTCTGGAAGCCGGTCTGCCGCTGTACGGCCACGAGATGGGACTCGCGCCGGACGGCAGCGAGCTGCCGATCTTCGCCGTGCCGCTGGCCAAGTTTGCCGTCAGCTTCTCCGAGCAGAAGGGCGACTTCGTCGGCAGAAAGCCGCTGGAGATCCAGTACTCCGCCTATCAGAAGATTCTGAGCCGCGACTATTCCGAGATTGCAAACCTGCCGCGCCGTATCCGTCCGATCACCCTGCTCGACCGCGGCGTCATGCGCGCCGGCATGGAGATCTACCGCAACGGCAAGCTGATCGGCTGGGTCACCTCCGGCACCATGGTTCCCTACTATCGCCACGAGGGCGAGGGACTCGCCACCGAAATCCTCGACGACACCGCCAAGCGCTCCATCGGTCTGTGCTACATTGACAGCGACGTGCTCAAGGACGAGGTCGTGGAGATTGACGTCCGCGGCAAGCGCCTCAAGGCTGCCATTCCTCCCTACCACATGCGCGTCGATGCACCTCCCTTCGCCCGCCCGATTATTTATCAGCTTCCCGAAGAGGAAACAACCGCGGCCGCAGCCGCCGACCGCAGCGGCTTTGCCCTCGATCTTCTGAAGGACGCCGCGCAGAATCATCACTGGCGCCAAAAGCAGTGCATCAACCTCATCCCGTCGGAAAACTCCGCCAGCCGCGCCGTGCAGATGCTCTGCGGCTCCGACCCCGCTTTCCGCTATGCCGAGCATAAGAAGATCAAGTCCTTCTACGATGCCGACGTGTTCTATTATCAGGGCACGAAGTTCATCAACCGCGTCGAACAGCTCCTGGTCGAGCAGATGAAGCAGTATTTCGGCTGCACCGAGGTCGAGACCCGCGTTACCAGCGGTCAGATGTCCAATACCGCCGTGTTCTCCGCTCTGATGGACTGGAAAAACCGCGGCAACCGCAAGGTTGACCCGAAGCGTCTGGGCTACATCCTGAACAACCACATCATCAAGGGCGGTCACCTGAGCGCTCAGCCGATGGGTGCGCTGCACGATTATGTCGCCATTGACCCCGTCACCGAGCGTCACGCCATCGTCAACTTCCCCGTCTGCAAGGACAACATCTACAAGATCGACGTCGAGGAAACCAAGAAGGTCATCGAGAAGTATCGTCCGGAGTTCATCATCTTCGGTAAGAGCATGGTTCTGCACAAGGAGCCGGTTGCCGCCATCCGTAAGTTTGTGGACGAAATGGGACTGCAAACCACCATCATGTACGATATGGCGCACGTTCTGGGTCTGGTCGGCGACTACTTCCAGAAGCCCTTCGAGGAAGGCGCAGAGATCGTTACCGGCTCGACGCACAAGACCTTCTTCGGCCCGCAGCGCGGCGTTATCGCCGTCAACTACAAGCCCGAGGATCTGAAGTACGAGCTGTGGGAGACCATTGAAAGCCGCACCTTCCCGGGCAGCGTCTCCAACCATCACCTCGGCACGCAGCTCGGTCTGCTCATGGCCGCCTATGAGATGAACCAGTTCAAGGGCAGCTATCAGAAGGCTGTCATCGAAAACGCGAAGTCCTTTGCAAAGAGCCTCAAGGCGCAGGGTCTGGACGTTGCGGGCGATCCCGCCATCGGCTACACCGAGACGCACCAGGTCATCGTCAATGTCGGCTACGGCATCGGCCCGGAAATCGCCGAACGTCTGGAGCAGAACAATGTGATCGTCAACTATCAGGCCACACCGTGCGAAGAAGGCTTCACCGCCTCCGGCGCGCTGCGTATGGGCGTCAATGAAATGACCCGCTTCGGCTTCGGCGAGAAGGAATTCGCCCGTCTGGCCGAGCTGATGGCCGACTGCATCCTGCGCAACAAGGACATTACCGCCGAGGTTGAAAAGCTCCGTGCGGACTACACCGAGATGCACTACTGCTTCTCCGGCGCCGAATTTGACAAGGCTCTTGAGGGCTTTGCCGCAGAAATCGGCTTCTGATCCGAGCCTGTCCCGGCGGAGCGCCCCGCCCCGCCGGGAAACGGAAATCCATAAAAATCAATACATAACATTTTTGGAGGTATTACCATGAATTACCCGACCGATCTGAAGTACACCAAGTCCCACGAATGGATCAACATGGACGGCAAGACCGCCGTCATCGGCATTTCCGACTTCGCGCAGGATGCTCTGGGCGACCTCGTGTTCGTCAACCTGCCGCAGGTGGGCGACAGCGTTTCCGCGGGCGAAGCCTTCGGCGATGTCGAATCCGTCAAGGCCGTTTCCGACCTGATCTGCCCGGTCAGCGGTGTCGTCTGCGCCATCAACGAAGAGCTGCTTGACTCCCCCGAAATGCTCAATTCCGATCCCTACGGCGCATGGATCATCAAGGTCAACGAAATCACCGCCACCGAAGAGCTGATCGACGCCGCCGCTTACGAGGCTTTCTGCGCCGAGGAGGGCTGATATGGGAAGCTACGTTCCTTCCACAAAGGAACAGCGCCGGGAAATGCTTGAGGCCGTCGGCCTGAAGGATTTCAAGGAGCTGTACCGCGACGTGCCGCAGGATATGATTCTCGACCGCCCGCTCAATATCCCCGAAGGGATGAGCGAGCTGGAGGTCAGCCGCGCGGTGCGCGCCATGGCCGGGAAGAACAAGGTGTTCGGCACCGTTCTGCGCGGCGCGGGCGCTTACGATCACTACATTCCCTCCATCGTGAAATATATCCCCACGAAGGAGGAATTCCTCACCGCCTATACGCCCTACCAGGCCGAAATGAGCCAGGGCGTGCTGCAATCCATTTTTGAGTATCAGACCATGATCTGCGAGCTGACCGGCATGGATGTGTCGAACGCCTCGGTCTACGACGGCGCTACCGCCGCCGCCGAGGCCGCCGCCATGTTCCGCGACCGCAAGCGCACCGTCACCCTGATCTCCGCCGCCGCGCATCCGGACACTATCAACACCGTCCGCACCTATTGCTACGGCAGCAACTCCGAGCTGAAGCTCATCCCCGTCAAGGACGGCAAGACCGATCTCGATGCACTGCGTTCCCTGCTCGATGATACCGTCGCTTCCGTTTATGTGCAGCAGCCGAACTTTTTCGGCCTGTTTGAGGATGCCGAGCAAATCGGCAAAATCGCGCATGAAGCAGGCGCCATGTTCGTTATGGGCTGCAACCCGATCGCGCTGGCAATCATGAAGACCCCGGCCGAATGCGGCGCAGATGTCGCCGTCGGCGAGGGGCAGCCGCTCGGTATGCCGCTCGGCTACGGCGGCCCGTACCTCGGCTTTATGGCCAGCACCCAAAAGCAGATGCGCAAGCTGCCCGGCCGCATCGTCGGCGAAACCGTCGACAGCAAGGGCGAACGCGCCTATGTCCTGTCGCTGCAGGCCCGCGAGCAGCACATCCGCCGCGAAAAGGCCAGCAGCAACATCTGCTCGAACGAAGCGCTGTGCGCCCTGACCGCCGGCCTGTATATGGCCGCCATGGGGCCCGAGGGAATGCGCGAGGCCGCGCGTCAGTGCATGGCCAAGGCGCACTATCTCGCCGCTGAGCTGTGCAAGATCCCCGGCGTGAGCCTGAAATACTCCGGCGAGTTCTTCCATGAATTCGTCACCGAGATGCCCAAAGCGGACGAAGCGCTCGCCGCATTGGAAAATGCCGGGATTCTCGGCGGTCTGCCCGTCGAGGGCGGCGTGCTCTGGTGCGCCACCGAGAAGGTTGGCAAGGCTGAACTGGATCGCGCCGTCGCAATCGTTAAGGAGGTGTGCGCGAAATGAAGCTGATTTTTGAAAAAAGCGTTGCCGGACGCCACAGCGACCTGCTGCCCGCCTGCGACGTTTCGCCCGTTGAGCTTCCCGCCGGTCTGCGCCGCGAAAAGGCGTTGCGTCTGCCGGAGATGGCCGAAATCGACGTCTCCCGCCACTACACTGAGCTGAATCATCGTGTCCATGGCGTCAACTGCGGCTTCTATCCGCTCGGCTCCTGTACGATGAAGTACAACCCCCGCATTGATGAAGAAATGGCCGCGCTGGAAGGCTTTACCGCAATCCACCCGCTCGCGCCGAAGGACTCCACTGAGGGCTGCCGCGAGGTGCTCGACACCGCCCGCCGCTATCTGTGCGAAGTGACCGGCATGGACGACATGACCTTCCAGCCCGCCGCCGGTGCGCACGGCGAATTTACCGGCGTGCTGCTCATCAAGCAGTACCACGAGTCGCGCGGCGACAAAAAGCGCTGCAAGATTATCGTTCCGGATTCCGCTCACGGCACGAATCCCGCCACTGCCGCGATGTGCGGCTACGAGGTTGTGAACATCGCCTCCGCGCCGAACGGCTGCGTCGATCTCGACGCGCTGAAGGCCGTACTCGGCGACGACATCGCCGGCCTGATGCTGACCAACCCGAACACCGTCGGTATTTTCGACGAAAATATCCTTGAAATCACCCGTCTGGTGCACGAGGCCGGCGGCCTGTGCTACTACGACGGCGCAAACCTGAACGCCGTTATGGGTATCGTCCGCCCCGGCGACATGGGCTTTGACTGCATCCACATGAATCTGCACAAAACCTTCGCCACCCCGCACGGCGGCGGCGGCCCCGGTGCAGGCGCGGTTGGCTGCAAGGACTTCCTTGCCCGCTTCCTGCCGAAGTCGGCTACGCTCGACGGCGAGGGCCACATTCAGGTACGCGGCTTTGCCGGCAACTTCCTTGTGGTCGTCAAGGCGCTGACCTACATTATGATGCTCGGCAAAGCCGGGATCCCCGAGGCCGCAACAAACGCCGTGCTCAACGCCAATTATCTTCAGGCGAAGATCAAGGGCAGCTTCACTCCCGCCTTCGACCGCATCTGTATGCATGAGTTCGTGCTCGACCTGAGCGAGTTCAAGAAGGAGACCGGTGTTTCTGCTCTCGATGTCGCCAAATCGCTCATCGACTACGGAATGCACCCGCCCACAATGTATTTCCCGCTCATCGTCCACGAAGCGCTCATGCTTGAGCCGACCGAGACAGAAAGCAAGGAAACCCTCGACTGGGCGGCAGAGATCTTCCGCAAGCTCTATGAGCTGGCCAAGACCGACCCGCAGTATATGCACGATGCACCGCACAACGCGCAGATCGGCCGTCCGGACGAAGTCCGCGCTGCCAGAAAGCCCGTTCTGCGCTACGAATTCTGATTCCATATCAAAAAAGGACGCCTCCTGCGAGGCGTCTTTTTTGTGCATTTCAGAAGGCTTCCCGAGTGTAAAAAAGGCCGCCAAGGCGGCCTTTTTATTTTTCATTGCGATACGGCAGCAGGCACCTTAGCGCAAACGGTATACTCGCTGACATCGAGAATCGTCTCGCCGTCAATCTGGAGTGCCGTCGGACGGTCAAATTCAACGCGGATCTCATGTCCGCTCAGCACCCGGCACATCTCATTATGCTTGATATGCTCGCCCTTGAAGATGGACGGAAACACAATCAGCGTCTTGAGCTTTCCGGAACCGAACATCAGGCTGACGGAGACGCGGTGCGCCGGGTCCAACCGATCCTGCTGCGGTGCGACCATCATGCCGCCGCCATAAAAGCGCCCGTTCATGGTCGGCGCAAGCCAAACCTTTTTGAATTCGTGCTTCACGCCGTCCACGGTGACGACGGCATTCGTCGGGTGGTAATGGAACAGCAGTCCCTTAATGGCAATGCCCGCATAGTTGACGGGCTTGTCGCTTGTCTCGCGCAGCTTGTCGCCAACCTCGCAGCAATAGCCGTCGATGCCGTAGCCAATGCCGTTAAGGAAGCGATAGGTTTTCCCTTTCACCGTGACGGTAGGAAGCCCGGACAGGTATTTTTTAATGGAGAACGGCGCGTCGCCCTTTTGCTTACCGAGATCATGCAGGAAGTCATTGCCGCTGCCGACGGCGAAATACAGCACATCGCAGGGAATGTCCACGCCTTCACAGTCGTTGATGAAGCGGTTGATGGTACCGTCTCCGCCGCAGAGAATCAGATCCGTTCCGGCAGGAAGCCCGGCGAAGAAGTCGCCGTAACCGGACAGCGTGGTCATATCAATATACTGAAGCTCCGCCTCCGGCAGAAGTGCGTCCAGCTTGCGCGCCTCCTCCGCGCCGTGATGATTTCCGGCGTGGGGATTATAAAGAACGACGTATTTCGGCATAAAAACCCTCTTTTCTCGTATTTCTTGTTTCATTATAGTCCGACACCGCGGCGGCTTCAACTGGCAAACCTTCCGTTTTGCACAAAATCCGGTTGACAAGCGCGGCGCACTACGCTACAATCAAGGCAAAAACGGGAGGAGATCTCATGGACAAACGCGCTCTGCGCAAGCGCATTTCCGAGCAGAAGGCAGCGCTCTCGCCGGAACAGATCGCACACGCCTCGGCAGAGCTCGCCGAGCGCTTTTATGCGCACCCGCTCTACCAGGCCGCAAAATCGATCTACGCCTATGTCAACTTTAACGAGGAGGTGCGCACGCTGCCGATCATAGCGCACGCGCTGGCCGACGGCAAGCGTGTCGCCGTTCCGAAGGTTTACGGCAAAGAAATGCGCTTTCTCTGGCTTGACGATCTTTCGCAGCTCGCGCCCGGCTACTACGGCATCCCGGAGCCGATCGGCGACGACCCCGTAGCGGACGATCCGACCGCCCTGATGCTCATGCCGGGGCTGGCTTTCGATCCACAGGGGCATCGGATCGGCTACGGCGGCGGCTTTTACGACCGTTTTCTGGAGCGCGAACCGCACCCGACGCTTGCGCTGTGTTTTGACTTTCAGCTTCTGCCGGAGTTGGAGGTGCAGGCCCACGACATTCCCGTCGACGCCATCCTGAGCGCACGGATCGAGCCGCAATAAAGCAAAAGGGCGTTCCCTTACGGGAACGCCCTCTTCAGATTGTCAAAAAATCCGATCTGTCATTGCACGACTCCGAAAGAGCCGTGGCAATCTCGTGCAAGGTTCTGCATCAGATTGCCGCGTCGGGCTTACGCCCTCCTCGCAATGACACGCAGAAAAGGGCGTTCCCTTACGGGAACGCCTTTTTCAGAAAGGAGAATACGCTATGTGTCGGAGAATTATTTGATTTCAAGGCGCTTGGGCTCGGGCTTTTTCGGCTGGAGCTTCGGCAGGGTCAGCGTCAGCACGCCGTCATTATAGGCGGCCTCAATCCCCTCAACGTCGATGCCTTCGAGATTGAAGCTCCTGCGGTAGCTACCGTAGCTGCGCTCGCAGCAGAGGAAGCCGTTCTTCTTTTCCTTATCCTCGTAGTTGGAATGGCGCTCGGCGGTGATTGCGAGGCGGTCATTTTCCAGGTCAAGGTGGATATCCTCCTTCTTGAAGCCCGGAAGATCAACCTTCAGCTCCAGATGGTCGCCCTTGTCCTCAATATCGGTACGCATCAGGCCTGCCGCACTTTCCGGAGCAAACAGGCTGCGCTCAAATTCCGCCAGCTCGCGGAAGGGGTCATAATATTCATTGTGCTTACGATACGGTGTCATGTTCAACATGGTTCATTCCTCCAATTCATCGCCCCCGGTGGGGCTTCCTTTGTTTTCTTGGCCTTATTATCGCGCCGGGCTTTGAACGATTCTCGCAAATAATATGAACAAAATATGAATTTTAGCACTCTTCGGCATCGAGTGCTAATCTATTTTCCCGGTGCAAGAAGGAGCGTCACCTCCGGACTGCCCGCGCTGACGACAACTGTACCACGCGCCGCTGCGCCCTCATAGAGCGTGTATATGCCGTAGGGCACCGACTCAAAGCGGCAGCTTGTCTGCCCCGTCTCCGGTCGGATACGCGCCTCGTAGCCGCCGCCGCGCAGCAGATACTCCGTGCCCGCCTGTTCCGTCTCCGAGCGCTGTACAATTACGGTCCCGCGCGATACCGTATCGAAGGTCAACCGTCCCCCGCAAACCGCCGCACAGCCGGAACGCACGCGCAGCCCCGTCTGTTCGAGCCGTACCACGGCGCGGCCGTAGTCCGTCACGGCCAGATAATCTCCCGGCTCCAGAAGCTCACTGACGGCCTGTCCGCCCGCATCGGCAGTCAGCATTTGCAGCGGCGTTCCGTCCGGGCGGCACAGCCGCAGCCATGCGCCGGGCTCCGGTAACTGCACCGCAAGACGCAGCCACACACGTTCGCGGCTTGCCGATGCGCTCAGGCCACCGATCGTCAGACATAGTGCAATTCCGAGCAGCAACCAGGCGCTGAACAGACGCAGTACGCCACGTTTCATAAAAACTCCCCCCAAACTCGTTTCTTACCAACAGTATAGAAGATCTTTCCTGCGAAACACGGCGAAGCCTGTCGAATTTCTTTCGTATATTTCTTTCCGCCTCCGTCGATACTTTCCTCGGAGGTGCTTCAAATGCAAAGCAACAAATTCAGGCGCTTTCGCAGCTTTGTAAAGGAGAAGGGCTACTACATAGTCCTGCTTCTTTGTGCAGTGGCTGTGGGAGTATCCGGCTATTTCCTTCTGCGCGGTCGAATCCAACCGATCGACGCAACCGACGGCTCCGTGCCGTCCGTCTCCACCCCGAGCGTGACAAAGCCAAACGGCGGAAGTCCCGTCAACGGCGGTGAGCAAACTCTGACCGATCCGCAGGACAAAGTCCCTGTCCTGCCCGTCCGCGGCGACGTGATCTACGACTATGCCGCAGACGTACTGTCCTACAACGAAACGACACGCGACTGGCGCACCCATGAGGGCGTGGATTTCCGCGCCAAGGAGGGTGAGGAGGTCGTAGCGGTGCTGGGCGGAACCGTTTTTGCAATCTATGACGACTCCTCTCTCGGTACGACCGTTGTGCTCAAACACGACGACGGCTATACCACGCACTATGCCAACCTGGCCAGGGAAGTGCGTGTCAAGGTCGGCGACAGGCTCAATGCAGGCGCCGTGCTCGGTACGATCGGCTCGACCGCAGGCATTGAGACGGCGATGGAGCCGCATCTGCACTTCGCGGTCTACCGCAATAACCGCCCCGTCGATCCCATTCAATTCCTGAAAACCGGCGAATAAGCAAAGGCCCTGCATATGCAGGGCCTTTCTTTCCGTCACGGCGTTTACCTCGTCGCGTTTTTCTTTTTATTTTTAAGGCGCCGAGCCGATTCGTCAAGGCCCGTCCGTGCTGCGGCCACAGTCGAGCCAAATTTTTTAGTTCTTTGTGCAAATTATCCGTTTTTTTGCTTGTCAGATAGTAGTAAATCTGATATAATAGGATGCAGAAAGCAAAAAAGGAGGGATGAGACAAACGTCCGGGGCCTCTGCCGTGCGCGAAATCCTACAGCACGCACATCCGCAGAGCGATTCATCTATTAAGACAGACAAAGAAAAGGAGGACATATTTGCATGAAGCGTTGTATTGCGATTTTCACCTGTTTCCTGTTCCTGTTTGCCCTGTCCGCCTGTACTGCGGCAAACCCCAACGAAACGGCATCCGGCAGCACGCCGGACACGGCCGCTTCGGAATCCATCGACCAAAACACGGAATCCGAGCACTCCCTGTTCCGATTCCTGTCCGACTCCAACAAAGCCTCGTCCATTCCGTCCGATTCCGACGAAATTGTGCCTCCCGGCACACCGTTGGACGTGTCCTGCATTCCCCAACCGGAGCAGACGCCGGTGGGGCAACGGGTTAGGATCGCGCTGGAGGCAAAACGCAGCAGCGGCCACACCGTATTTTACTATCAACCCGAAAACGGTCGTCTGGTGACCATCGTGTGGCAGGAGGACAGCCATTTCCCGCTGCTGATGGTATTCAAGACCGGGTTGACCGATGCGGGCGACCTGCTGGAGCACATAAAATCCAGCGCTCCCTTTGATGCGGAAATTCTGGCAATGGTCAACATCGACTACCAGGAGGGCGCCGTCTATGCCCGCAACGCCGCCGGTTCCCAGGAGAACACGGAGCAATGGGCCGTGGACACGGACAACCCCGGCGAGCTTACCGGCTCGTATTATATGGGCACCTGCGGTCAGGACGGGCTTTCCATGAAGGGCGCCGATAGCGATTCGGCCGGCGAGGTGATTACAAACCACCGCAGTGTGATTATGAAGATCATCGAGCGCTTTTCTCTCGACCGCTTTTTATCCGACTGACCCCACAGCTCTCCGCAGTCCCCGCGATTTGCCAATCCCCTTTTTCCCTGACATAACAGCGCCCCCTGATGCAGCTCTGTTTTTCTGCATCAGGGGGTCTTTTGTCTCGTTTTCACCCGATTTTTACTTCTCTTCCGTGCAGTCAATATCTTCTGAAATTCTCCCCCTCTTGACAACCTATCGTTCGGTAGGTATAATTATACCGGCACTGCCACCGACAGGAGGATAGCGGAATTATGGAAAAGGGCAACACAAAGCAGGAGATTCTGGAGACGGCACTGGATTTGTTCTCCGTAAAAGGCTATGAAGCCACCTCTATTTCACAGATCGCGGAAGCGGTCGGCATCCGTAAGGCATCGCTTTACAGCCATTTCGGAAGCAAGCAGGAAATTCTCGATGCACTGGTGCGGGAGGTTTTAGAGGAGTACGGCAACCGTTCCATCTTTGCACGGGCGGATTGGGACGACCCCGCTTTCACAAAGGGCAGGCAGGGTATGACGCCCGATACGGCATTGCGGATGATTCTGGGGCAGGTTCGCTACATCCTGCACGACCCGCACATCCGCAAATCCCGTAAAATGCTGACCATCGAACAGTTTCAAAATCCGACACTAAGCAAATTGCAGACCAGACAGAACTATACAAATGTTATGCGCTATTTTACCGGACTGATCCGCTTTCTCACCCGTCAGGATAAATCGGAGGATCACGACACGGAGACCATGGCGGCGCAGCTCTGCCTCCCCATTTCCGTCTGGATCAACCTCTGTGACCGGGAGCCCGAGCGCGAGGAGGAGGTCATGGGGCTGATCAAGCGGCATGTCCGGCAGTTCTTTAAGATATACGGTATAATCGAATGATGAATCGCCGAGATTCCGATTCCATAAATGATTCAGGAGATTTTATTATGAAAAACAGCGCATTGGTCGTAATCGACCTGCAAAATGACATCACAAAAAACTACAGGGAAATCATCGAAAAGGTCAATGAGGCGATTGGCCGGGCGGTTCAAAAGGGGTTATGGGTTGTTTACATCCGGCACAACAACCTGTCGGCAGGAACAAGAACCTTCAAGCCCGGCACACGCGGCGCAGAGCTTGTCCCTGAAATGAAGGTCGTATCCGATCATATCTTCACAAAATCAAAAAGCAACGCGCTGACGAGCGAGGCGTTTGCGGCTTTTATCAAAGAAAACGGCATTAACGAATTTTTTATAACCGGCGCGGATGCCGCTGCCTGTATCAAATCCACCTGCTATAACATGGCGAAAAGCGGCTATACCGTTCATGTACTGTCGGATTGCATCACCAGCTACGATAAAAAGAAGCTGCCGGAGCTGCTCAACTATTACGAAAGCAAGGGCTGCGAAATCCTGACGCTTCGGGAAATCGCACAGGCGTAACGGTCACATGAGGAAAGGAACGGATTCTATGAATCAAACCATTGCCAGGATTGGGTCAATCCTCGTCGTGATAACAGTCGCCCTCTTTGCGGTCTTTATGCTTGTGTCCGATTTCGCAAGCTATGTCGTCTGCATTTTTCTCGCACTGAGCTATCTTCTGATGATCGCAGGCTTTCACAACGAAAGCGGCAAAGAACGGAAGGTAGCGGCAAATGCCGGACTGCTGTTCGGGTGCATCTACGCGGTTTTGATTCTGCTGGTCTATTTCGCGCAGACGACGGCCGTCAGAAACGATCCGCTGAGCGAACAGGCGGCTATGCTTTTGGATTTTTCAAAAGGCAGCTTACTCTTCAGCTATGATCTTCTGGGCTATGGCATGATGGCGCTATCCACATTTTTTACGGGGCTGACGATCCAGCCAAAGAGCAGGAAGGACAAATGGCTCAAGCGCCTTATGATAATCCACGGCGTGTTCTTCTTCAGTTGCCTGATTATGCCGATGACGGGTATGTTTCGTGCCGCAATGTCGGACGGGAGCGGAACGCTCGGCGGAACCATTGCGTTGGAATTCTGGTGTGCATATTTTCTGCCGATCGGCGTGCTATCCGCACTTCACTTCAAACGTGAACCGTAAATCGCCGCGCAGCCTCTATCAAGCCGGACTTACTTAGGAGAGAAAGGTGTCACCCCTGTGAAAAGGAATAAACTGTTAAACCCGCTTTCCATGCTTGTTGCAGGACTTATTCTTGGCGTGGTGGCCAGATTATTTGATATTTACTGTCCAATTCTGGGAGAAGTTTTCTCACGAATGTCGATCTGGATTCTATTGGGAACGCTGATTGCCGTTTACAGCCCGACAAAAAAAGCCGCAATGCGGAACATTTTCCCGTTTTGCATCGGGATGCTGCTCACCTATTATGCAACCGCCATGCTCACCGACGGCGTCTACGGCTGGTCATTTATCATCGGCTGGACGGTATTCGCCTTTCTGTCGCCGGTTATGGCGTATTTCGCATGGATGGCGAAGCAGCCGGGTCTGTTTCCCAAAGTCCTCGGTGCAGGAATCGTACTCGTCTCGATGCTGTCCGGCATTTTGCTCTTTGACCGTCTGCGGCTTTACGATCTTGTGATCGACGGTGTGTTGGTCTATTTCATATTCTTCAAACGAACGGACCGGCGCGGAGCGCAAAAATGAAACCAGCCGCGGAGCGCAGTTCTTTGCACCGAACGCCACAACATACGCCGCTATATACAACCCGATGTAAAGCCAAATGCTCTCGCTGCGGAGTACCTTCTGCGCCAGCGTGTCAACGAAAGCCAATACTAAGACTATCAGTAAAATGTCCGTTATGATGCTAGCTTTATTTAAGATCGCTCCAGCTTACCACAAATGACAAGTCAATGAAATTCTTCAGAAATTTCGGGAACGCCTCTTGACAATGAAATTACATAATGATACAATAACAATGCGTTATATATAACTATATGTTATTGTTCGAGGTGATCATCATGCCTGCTGCAAAAAAGGTTTCAAAAGATGAAATTATTGATGCTGCTATAGAGGTGTTGCGTGATGATGGATTCGCTGCCATCAACGCTCGCAGTGTCGCAAAAAAAATGGGTTGCTCCACGCAACCGATCTATTTTTCCTTCAGGAATATGGAGGAATTGAAAGCCGCCCTGACCGATCGTGCTATCCGAATGCACACGCAGCGTGTGCGGGATTCACTGCGCATTCACGAGGGAAATGATAGCCGTTACAGCAGCTATGGGATGGGTTTTGTGAAATTTGCGGCTGAGGAAAAACAGCTTTTCCGCTGGCTCTATCTGGAAGGCGAACAGCTTGGCCCATACCAGAATGATGTGCTGTTTTCGGAGGTCATTACGGTCATCGTTGATGAATTTGGTTACAGCGAGGAGGTCGCCCGCCGCTTTCATCAGGACATGGTCTACTTTACCTATGGGCTGGCCATTCTGGCCAATACTGATCATTTGCATTTGACAGAGCTTGAGCTTCGCGAGGCATTTCGCCGGGAGTTCCGTGCACTGATCGCCATTTACGGCATGCCAACAAAGTTGCCGGAGTTTGCTGTGAAAGCCGGTGTCGTTCTATGAATTTGAAGCTATCCTTTTCGTGGGTTGGACTTGTGGTGTTTGCTCTGCCCATGCTGATCAACATTGCTTATGCCGTTTTTCCCCCGGTCGGAAAGGCAGAACAGGGTGCGGCGGTTTCGTATTGGATAGAAATCGTGGAGCAGATCAGCCGGATCGCCTACTTGGCGGTGATTACACTTTTGGTGAGCCGAGAGCCAATTCAATTCCGAAGTATCTGGCTTTGGCTTGCTGCCTTGTTCCTCATATTGTATTATGCCGTATGGATTCGCTACTTTGCCGGCGGGCGGGAGATTGCCTTGCTGAATCGCGCATTTCTCTTTGTCCCGATGCCGCTTGCGGTATTTCCCGTGCTTTATTTCTTGTGTGCTGCCGTTTGGCTGCATAACCTGCCCGCCGGGATACTTATGACCATTTTCGGCGCAGCGCATCTGACCGTGTCTATCCAATCCTTCCGCTGATCGTTGATAAATTTTCAAAACCCCTTGACAAGTAACCGCTCGGTTGCTATAATTATAGTGACCGAGCGGTTACTATAATTTAAGGAGTGATATTATGGCTGGAGATACCAAAGAGCGTATTTTGGAAACCGCGCTTGAACTTTTTGCACAGAGCGGTTATTTGGGAACTTCCATGAGCGACATTGCAAAGGAACTGGGAATTACCAAGGGTGCCTTGTATAAGCACTATACGAGCAAGCAGGAGATACTTAACAGCATTGTGGAACGGATGAACAAAATGGACTATGAGCGCGCCGAAGAATATGAAATGCCGGAAACGGAGCCGGATGGCTTTGCGGAGGCTTATCTGCAAACGCCGATTGAAAAGATCCGCACATACAGCATGGCACAGTTTGACCATTGGACGAAAGAGCATTTTTCTTCCAACTTTCGGAAGATGCTGACGCTGGAGCAATACCGCGATCACAAGCTCGCGCAGCTTTATCACGATTATCTGGCGACCGGCCCGACTGAGTATATGGCGGCGATCTTCCGAAAGCTGACGGATTCCGATGAGGCCGCCATGCAGTTGGCACTGGAATTTTACGGCCCGATGTTCTTACTTTATAGTGTTTACGACGGTGCAGACGAAAAAGAAAGTATTGCCCCGATGCTGAGCACACATATTGACCGCTTTATTGCCAAGATCGAATCCGGCTACAGAAAGTCAGGAACATCCATATGAAAGAAGCCATAGAAGAAAAGCAATGGGTCTTGTGTCCCATATGCGGGGCAAAGACGCGCTTGCAGCTCTTAGCCGAAACGGAACTGAAATCATTTCCGCTGTTTTGCCCGAAATGCAGGCGCGAAAGCATTGTCGAGGAGTATATCATGGTATGTTTAAACTTAAGGAGGCAATAACGATGAAACACTATTTTGGCAACGGAGTCACTACAGCAACAACGCTTATGATCCTTGCTATGCTCGGATTTATCGGTTACTCAGTTTTTCACCGTGCAAATATTGAGTATTGGGGGCGCAGGAGCGCAATTCTGCTTGTATTCGGACTTGTGGTCTGCTGTTTTGCGGCGGCGCGGGACGGGTTGGACAAGACGATCCAGCACACCACCGACGGAAGCTGCGCACCGGGGCTGTTCCCACTCGTCAGTATTCCCACCATCGTCGGCTGTGTCGGTGCGTTGTTGATTATCATAGCCGCCATTGCTACGCCAATCGCCAAAACGCAGCACGCGCGCGAGATATGGTTCTATGTCATGTCGGGCGGCGCGGTGCTGAAAATCGTGACGATGGAGATCGCGCGAATCATTCTCTGAAGCGAAAAGGAAGTGTACTTATGCCGCAAATGAACAAGGGCGGAAAATTCGTTTTCGGAGAATCAGAGATCCATTCCGGTGGACGGGTGCAGCTTCCATCCCAAGCCGTGGACGAATACCGTATTGCTTCGGAAGGAAAGGTCTATCTGTTTACCGGAAGCAAAATTACGGGCGGTTTCTGCGTGACACGGCAGGGACTGCTCCTGCCGTCGAAGCTGGGACATATCCTGACTGAAACGCCGTCACTTTTACATAGAAAACAGAAAATGTCTGCGGTCGATGATGCCTATTGGCAGGAAAAAGGGTATGTCACGGGAAAACCGTGGAAGTAAAATGAGGATAGAGCATTACAGCGGGAGGCAGTAGGGATGAAAATTCAGGAACTGAATTCATACATACCGGAACATCAGCCGAACATCTGTCAGATCAGCGTGCTGCAGGACGGAAACGAACGCTACTCCGCAGAGTGGAACGGCTATCAAAAAACAGACTGCGTCCATATCGCATCCGCCACGAAAAGCGTGATGGCGCTGCTGATCGGCATTGCGATCGACCATAAAATGATTGGCAGTGTGAATGATAAGGTGCTTTCCTACTTTCCGGAGTATTCGGTCAAGCGCGGCGAAAAGACGATCCTTGATGTGACGATCCGGCATTTGCTTACCATGCGCGCCCCCTATAAGGGGCATGGTGACCCGTGGACAAAGGTGTGTTCCAGTGAGGACTGGACGAAGGCATCGCTGGACTTCCTTGGTGGAAAGAGCGGCATCACCGATGAATTTGACTATCGGACGGTCTGCCTGCACATTCTCTCCGGCATTCTTTTCAACGCCACCGGGATAAAAACCGTGGACTTTGCCAATGAATATCTGTTCCGTCCCCTTGGTATCGTCAAACACGAGAACTTTTCTGCCGAAACGGTGCAGGAGCATAAGCTGTTCATAACGGACAAATCTCCGAGAAAAAATGTGTGGCTTGCCGACCCGCAGGGGCTTGCGGCTCCCGGCTACGGATTGTGCCTGAGCGCCACAGACATGGCAAAGCTCGGTCAGCTCTGCCTGCAAAACGGCGCATGGAACGGGCAAAAGATCGTTTCCTCCGAATGGCTTCGGGAAATGCTTTCCCCGCGCAGGATCGAAAGCGGCGCTTTCAGCGGAAAGTCTTACGGCTATCTTTGGTGGAGCGTGCACCCGGAAAGAAATGTTTATGCCGCAATCGGTGACAGCGGCAATGTGGTCTATGTTGATCCGAATGAGAAAATTGTAGTCGCAGTATCTGCCTATTTCAAACCGGCAGTACATGACCGCATTGACTTTGTTGAACATATTGTCGTTACAGGCGCAAAAAGAAAAAACGCCGTCCTTACAGCGTATTCACCGTAACAGGCTTCAATGCGGCGCTGGGCATTCACCTGTTTTGCAGGAAACCAAAAGGAATCAAGGAGTAAACCGATATGAGTATCATTCCCTATGTGATTGAACAAACCAGCCGCGGTGAACGAAGCTACGACATCTTCTCCCGGCTGCTCTCCGACCGAATTATTTTTCTCGGTGAAGAAGTAACGGACGCATCCGCCGGTACCATTATTGCGCAGATGCTTTTCTTGGAGGCACAAGACCCGGACAGGGACATTCAGCTTTATATCAACAGTCCGGGCGGCTCGGTCACGGCCGGCTTTGCAATTTACGATACCATGCAATATATAAAGTGCGATGTATCTACCATCTGCATCGGTCTGGCCGCCAGCTTTGGTGCTTTCCTGTTAGCAGGCGGCACAAAAGGCAAGCGGATCGCACTGCCGAACGCGGAGATCATGATCCATCAGCCGCTGATCGGCGGAAACGGTGTACATGGCCCGGTCACGGATATTCAGATCGTATCGGAGCAAATGCAGAAAACCAAACAGCGGCTGACCCGTATTCTTTCCGAGAATACCGGCAGACCCTTTGCACAGGTCGCTGCCGATACAGAGCGCGACAACTATATGTCGGCAGAAGAAGCCCTTGCCTATGGGCTGATCGACAAAATCATTGATAAGAGATAAGGAGAAAAACCATGTCAGAAAATAATATTACCATTCGTCCCGAAACAAAAGACGATTACAGCGCCGTTGAGGATCTGACCCGCGAGTCATTTTGGAATGTTTACCGTCCCGGCTGCATGGAGCACTATGTGCTGCACTGCTATCGGGATGACCCGGCTTTCGTGCCGGAGCTGGACTTCGTCATGGAACTGAACGGCGAGCTGATCGGGCAAGTCATCTATGTGCGGTCGGAAATCGACTGCGACGACGGACGGAAGGTGCCGATCATGACCTTCGGCCCCATCGGCATTGCGCCCGCATACAAGCGGCAGGGCTACGGAAAGAAGCTGCTCGACTATTCCATGGAAGAAGCCAAGGAAATGGGCGCAGGAGCACTTGCTATCACCGGAAACATCCTGTTTTACGGCAAGTCCGGCTTTGTTCCGGCAAAAACAAAGGGCGTTCGGTACGCTGACGACCCTGAAGCGGATTATTTTCTCATCAAGGAGCTGACGCCCGGCTTTTTGAACGGCATTTCCGGCACCTACAAAGACCCGGAGGGATATTTCGTCTGCGAGAAGAATCCGGAAGCGTTTGAGCAGTTTGAAGCGACCTTCCCGAAGAAGGAAAAGCTGAAGCTGCCGGGACAGTTATTCTGAGCAGGAGGAATCTGAGTATGATCGAGTCAAGATGTGGGCTTCGGTGCAGCGATTGCGGTTTTCGTGAAGCAATGGGCTGCAAAGGGTGCGTGAATATGGACAAACCCTTTTGGGCGGATAGCTGCCCCGTGAAATCCTGCTGTGAAAAGAAAGGCTTGCAGCATTGCGGCGAATGCGATGACTTCGTTTGCCCTTTATTACATACTTTTGCTTACGACATGGAGCAAAGCGATAACGGCGCAAGAATCGAGCAATGCAAAAAGTGGTGTAAAAATAATGGCATCCAGTAAAGAGTATCTTCATTTCATTCTGGAACAGCTATCCGATCTGGACGATATTTCTTACCGTCCTATGATGGGAGAGTTTATTCTCTATTATCGCGGTAAAATCGTCGGCGGGATCTATGATGATCGGTTGCTTGTAAAGAAAACAAAATCCGCTCTGAAGCTCATGCCTGCGGCAATTTGTGAGTTCCCGTATGAGGGAGCAAAAGAGATGCTGCTGGTGGATGAAGTGGACCGCAAAGCGTTTCTGACCAAACTGTTTGAGGCAATGTACGAGGAATTGCCCATGCCAAAACGAAAGAACAACGGCATTGGAGGAATAACCGATGAACTACATTCGGATCACAAAAGAAAACATTGACAAGGAACATATCTGCTGCGCCATGTCCGGCAAGCAGAGTGTCGCAAAAAGGGAATGGCTGGGGCAACGCTTTGATGATGGCCTTGTTTTCTATCGCAGTGAGGAACGCGGCAAATGCTTTATCGAATACATTCCGGCTGAAAACGCATGGGTGCCTATTGAGGCAGACGGTTATCTCTACATTAACTGCCTCTGGGTATCCGGTTCCATGAAGGGGCATGGATACTCGAATGATCTGTTGGAGGAATGTATTCGGGACGCTAAGACGCAGGGGAAGAAAGGTATTTGTATTCTGTGTGCGGAGGGACGGAAGCGGGAATTTCTCGCTGACCCGAAATTTCTTGCTTACAAGGGGTTCCGTGTGGCAGACATATCCGACTGCGGGATCAATCTCATGTACCTTCCCATTGAACCGTCCGCACAGATACCAAAGTTCCGGGAATGTGCAAAACATCCAGCGATTGAAGAAACCGGGTTTGTCCTCTATTACACCGATCAGTGCCCCTACACCTATTATTGGGTGCCAAGGGTGCAGGAGGTGGCAAAAGAACACGGTATCCCGTTCAAGGCCATCCATATCACGGACAAAGAAAGCGCACAGAATGTACCCGCACCGGTCACGACCTATGCCCTGTTCCGGGACGGGCAGTTTCTGACACAGAGTATTCAGTCAGATAAAAAATTCCTGGCGTTGGCGGGCTTGTAAAACTGATTTCAGCGAGATGAGTGGAAGTACATTGGAGTGTGAAGAATGAAACCAACCGTTATCGACCCGAAAACGACTACCCGTGCTGAGGCGTATGCACTTTGGATGACTGCGCCGAATCCCATGGTGACTTTTTTCAAAACGCTGGATGTTACGCCGCTGGTTCAGTCCAGCCGCAAGCGCGGGCTGAAATTCAATATGCTTCTGTGCTGGTGTATCGGCAAGGCGGCCAGCGAGATCAAGGAGTTTTATCTGCTCCCTGTTGGGCGCGAGCTGCTGCAATATGACAGCATCGCGGTGAACACGATCGTAAAAAACAAAACCGGCGAGGTCAGCTCCTGCGATGTGCCGTTTTCCGCTGACCTTGCGCAATTTGGCGCCGACTACCTGCGGCTGACGTGCGCAGTTGCGGAAAGCTGTGAAAATCACGACCTGCTAGATCGCATGGTCATCGGCACCTCTGCCATTGTGGATACCGAGATCGATGGGGCCGTCGGCATGAACAGCGGCATTTTCAACAATCCTTTTATCATCTGGGGCAAATATCATAAAGGGCTTTTCCGGACGACGCTGAAGCTGTCGTTCCAATTCCATCATACCCAGATGGACGGCGCGCACGCAGGACGGTTTTTACAGAGGTTGCAGGAAAGTATCTTTGAAATCAGGAAATGCAGATGAGTCAAAGACCGGAGCTGAATAAAAAACTGGATGCAGCCACTTTCCGCAGCTTTTATTATCTGAAACAGGAGCTTGCCGACTTTTGCAAAGAAAATGGTCTGCCGACATCGGGCAGTAAAGCAGAGCTCACAGATAGAATTGCATACTTTCTTGATACGGGAAATGTACTGAAATCCTCTGCCGAAAGAAAAACGGCGGTAAACATCGGCACGCTTACCGAGGACACGGTCATAGAGCCGAATATCGTCTGCTCCGAAAAACACCGTGCTTTTTTCAGTGAAAAAATCGGAAAAGGCTTCTCTTTCCATGTTCCGTTTCAGAAATGGCTGAAAGCAAACGCCGGAAAGACTTACGGCGACGCGATTCGGGCGTATTATCGAATCTTAGAGGAAAAGAAACAAACCCAAACGGAGATCAGCGGACAGTTTGAGTACAACACATACATCCGTGATTTCTTTGCAGACAATCCCGGAAGGAGCCTGCATGATGCGATCGTATGCTGGAATTACAAAAAGGGCTTGCCGGGGCATCATCGGTACGAGCAGTCCGACCTTCGTGCGCTGGACTGACAAATTCCGTAAACTTAAAACTCAGGAGGATATTAAAAATGGTACATTTGGTTTATTGCGATAACGCCGGAAAGAAAGGCGAAAAAGAGCTGGACAAAATACTCGCCGGAACAAAAACTATGGTCGTGCGCGGTGCGGCGGGACGAAAAATTCCGCACAGCCGGGTCTTTGCCGGAGAGCGCCTTTATTTCATGGAAAAAGGAAGTGCTTCGATTACCGCAACTGCCACAGTCAAAGAGGTTCAGAATTTCGTAAAGTTGTCTGATGAGGAAATCGCAAAAGTTCTTGCCGACAATCAGAAAAAGCTCAATTTGTCAGATAAGCAAATTACACGCTGGCACAAGAAATGCCTGTGCCTTGTGGAATTTGAGAGCGTAGAAGAAATTGCTCCCCTCGCTTTTGACCATCAGGGTAACATGGACGACTGGTTGATTATTGATAAGATCGGGGATGTTGTTGTCGGGACAAGCATCCCGTACAATTACGAAAAGTCAAAATTTTAACATGGTGATCTTGGCATGAAAATCGAAATGAATGGCAAGTGATTTTTGAAATTATTGGAGAAATAAGGTCGTTCCCTATGCCGCAGTGGATGCGTTCGCAATAAAAAGGCAAGGAAAGTCGAGAGATAATTCTCCCGACACGGTATAATGTTCCGGTAAGGAGTTGAGAAGGATGAGGGAGCAGATTTTGGCTGTCCAGCGGATGCAGGACTACATAGAAAAGAATAAAACAGAGGAAATCAAGCTGTCCGATCTTGCGCGGGCATCGCTGTTTTCCCCGTGGTATGCCTATCGTCTGTTCCGGGACTGCCTTGGTCTGACGCCGACCGAGTATATCCGCAAATACCGGCTCACACAGGCGGCAAAACAGCTTCGTGGCGGTGAGGTCAAGGTCATCGACGCGGCCTACGATGCCGGTTTTGCCAATGTGGATACCTTCACGCGGGCATTTTATCGGGAGTTCGGTCTGAACCCCAGCGACTACATGAAAAATCCCGTTCCCGTTCCGTTCTTCATTCCTTACGGCGCAAAATATCGTGAACTGAGAAAGGAGAACATCGACTTGTCTAACATTCAACCGATTTTCATTCAGATCGTCCGCAAGCCGGAGCGCCTGTGTATTATCAAGCGAGGTCAGCACGCAGAGGACTATTTCCCCTATTGTGAGGAAGTTAGCTGTGATGTGTGGGGCATTCTCATGAGCATGAAATCACTCTGCGGAGAACCTGTTTCCATGTGGCTACCCGAAAAGTACAAAAAGCCGAACACCTCCACCTATGTGCAGGGCGTGGAGGTCGAAACCGATTATATGGGGATGATTCCGGAAGGCTTTGACACCATTCATCTGCCGGAGGCAGAATATCTGATGTTTCAGGGTCAGCCCTTCCGCGAGGAGGACTACTGCGAGGCCATCCGCACCGTGCAGGCGGCGATGGACAGCTATGATCCGTCCATCATCGGCTACTGCTGGGACGACGAGAACCCGCGTATCCAGCTCGAACCCCGCGGTCAACGCGGCTATATTGAGCTGCGGGCAGTACGGAGGATTTCGGAATGAGCGAAGCGATTTTTGTTGAAGGACTGACGAAAACCTATGCCGGGAAAACCGTGGTCGATCATTTAGATCTTTCGGTAAAAAGCGGAACGGTATTCGGACTGCTCGGTGCCAACGGTGCCGGAAAAAGCACCACGATCGAATGTATGCTCGGCACAAAACAGGCAGATAGCGGAACCGTGCGTCTGCTTGGAAAAGACCCAAAGAAGAAACGCCGCACACTTTTTCAGCGCATCGGCGTGCAGTTTCAGGAGGGCGACTATCAGAAAGAAATCAAGGTTTCCGAGCTTTGTGAGGAAACCGCAAGCCTTTACCGCAGCCCTGCCGATTGGCGCAAGCTCTGTGAGCAGTTCGGTATTGGGGATAAGGCAAACACACCGGTCAAAGGTCTTTCGGGCGGCGAACGCCAGCGGCTTTTTATCGTGCTGGCGCTGATCCCACAGCCGGAGCTGGTGTTTTTGGACGAGCTGACCACCGGCCTTGACGCAAAAGCGCGGCGCGGCGTGTGGAAAACACTTGAACACTTAAAAGAACAGGGGCTGACGATCTTTCTGACCTCACATTTCATGGATGAGGTCGAGGCGCTATGCGATGAGATCTGCATTTTGAAAAAAGGTACTCCCGTTTTCCGCGGAACCGTGGAGCAGGCAAAGCAGCAGTGCGGTTGCAATCGCTTTGAAGATGCGTATTTGCAGCTTTCGGATGAGGAGGCGGACGCATGAAACGCTTTTTTACCTATCTTAAAACGGAGCTGAAGCTCAGCCTGCGGGACATGAATATGCCGATTTTCGCCATCATCATGCCGCTTGTGATCTTTATCATCCTCGGTATCATTTACGGCACAAAGCCTGCCTATAACGGTGCGGACTATACATTCATGGAGCAGTCTTTCGGAGCCGTCAGCGCAGTTGCCATTTGTGCAAGCGGACTGATGGGTCTGCCGCTGGCAGTATCAGACCTTCGAGAGATGAAGATCCTCAAGCGGCTGCGTGTTACGCCGGTCAGTCCGGTATTCATTCTGGGCGTTGAGCTGTCCATGTATATCGTCTACTGTGCTGTGTCCCTTGCAACACTGTCAGTTGCGGCGCTTTTGTGGGGCGTGCGGCTCCATGGTTCACTTCTCGCTTTCCTTGGAAGCTGGGTACTCACCATGCTCTCGACCCTGTCCGTCGGTATGCTGGCAGGCGGCGTGGCAAAGGACACCAAGCAGGCAAGCGTCATTGCCTCGATCCTCTATTTCCCCATGCTGGTTTTTTCCGGCACCACGCTGCCGATTGAGGTTATGCCGAAGGTGATGCAGAAGATCGTCAGCGTTTTTCCGCTGACGCAGGGGCTCACCATGATGAAAAACACATTTTTAGGTGTCAGCACGGGCAGCATTCTGTTACCGATCTGCGTAATGCTTGGAGTTGCCGCACTTTGCACCATTCTCGCCGTTCGCTTCTTCCGATGGGAATAATGGGGCATATTAAACCGATTGTATAAAATAAGAGCCAGACGCTAAGACGCAGAGCCGATAACCAACTCCCTTCAATGGGAAGGCAAGTTATCGGCTCTGTTTTTATTCGTTTTCTGTTTGGCTTTCCAATGCGGCTTTCACGGTTGCCCTGATGATTTTCAGAGAACGGTCATCGCAGCTGTAAAGCATACGAACAAGATCTTCTACCTCGGAATCTTTGGACGGCTTCTCGGGGTAGAAGATCAAGTTCCCATCAATGGCTACTGCGATATTCGCATGGTTGGTGACTGGAAGCTCGACCTTATGGCAAAGAAAATATTTGAGGCCATTTGGACGGACAGAAAGGAAGATGCGAAGCTGGCATATAAACTGCTCCGTGA
Organism: uncultured Oscillospiraceae bacterium; assembly: GCA_934645175.1. Taxonomy (GTDB): domain Bacteria; phylum Bacillota; class Clostridia; order Oscillospirales; family Oscillospiraceae; genus JAZOXB01. Next base: position 7,446 of record CAKUDE010000023.1, on the reverse strand, counting down.
GTGCTATCAAGCGGACGCAAGCAGAAATAAGGCCACGATTGCCGCCGTGCAAGGGAAAATCAGCCGGGCAACGGGACGAATGGAAAATCTGATCGCCATGCGTGCAGACGGTGAGATTTCAAAAGAGCAATTTCAAGCCTTGCGGCAAAAAGCCGAAACCGAGCTTGCCGCCTTGAATGAGGAGCTTGACAGATTAAATTCTGCGTTTGATGATGAAACGGGAGCTCTTGATATGGCGGCAATCGAAGCTGCCCTCGATTCCATGCTCGACTTTTCCGGGTCAACCATCGACAGCAATATAATTGAGAAATTCGTGTGCCGCATTACTCCCGTTGATAACGGCCATTACCGTTGGGATCTGAACTTCGCACCGAATAAAAAACAAGCCATTATCGGCGCTATTGAGGGAAGAAAAGGAAAAGCCAGCGTAGAGATAAAAGAATACGGTGAGGATGACGAGCATCCTCACCGTACATACGATAGGTCTATTCAGTTTTCCACTGACGGGACGATAGCCTACTTTTGTTTAATAGCTGCCTGTGCGGCGGCAAGGCGGGCGATGGGAACACGGAACGGGGAGCAGGAAACGTAGTTCAGGCCGATATTATGGCAGAACTCCACGGACGCGGGGTCGCCGCCGTGCTCACCGCAGATACCGAGCTTGATGTTCGGACGGGTCTTTTTGCCGAGCTCGACAGCCATCTTGACCAGCTTGCCGACGCCAACCTGATCGAGGTGTGCAAACGGATCAAACTCATAGATCTTGTTGTCATAGTAGGCGTCGAGGAACTTGCCGGCGTCGTCGCGGCTGAAGCCGAAGGTCATCTGGGTCAGGTCGTTCGTACCGAAGGAGAAGAATTCCGCCTCGGTCGCAATCTCGTCAGCCGTCAGAGCGGCGCGCGGGATCTCGATCATGGTGCCGACGGTATACTTCATCTGCACGCCGGCCTCGGCAATCAGACGATCGGCCGTTTCGGTGACGGTCTTCTTAACATAGGCCAGCTCCTTGACCTCGCCGACCAGCGGGATCATGATTTCAGGCTCGATGTTGTATTCCGGATGCTCACGGTTGACATTGATAGCAGCGTTGATAACGGCCGTGGTCTGCATCTCGGCGATTTCGGGGTAGGTGACAGCCAGACGGCAGCCGCGGTGACCCATCATCGGATTGAACTCGTGCAGAGAGGCGATCACATTCTTAAGCGCCTCAACGGACATATTCAGCTCCTCGGCAATTTCAACGATGTCTTCCTCCTTGGTAGGCAGGAACTCGTGCAGAGGCGGGTCGAGATAGCGGACGGTCATGGGACGGCCCTCAAGCTCGCGGTACATCGCCTCAAAGTCACCCTGCTGATAGGGCAGGATCTTGGCCAGGGCAGCCTTACGCGCCTCGACGGTCTTAGCGACGATCATCTCGCGGACGGCCTTGATACGGGTCGCTTCGAAGAACATGTGCTCCGTACGGCACAGACCGATGCCCTCGGCGCCGAACTTGACTGCCTGCGCGGTATCGCGGGGGTTGTCGGCGTTGGTACGGACGTGCAGCTTGCGGAAGCTGTCCGCCCACTTCATGAAGCGGTCGAAATTGCCGCTGATGGTGGCGGGGACGGTCTTAATCGCGCAGCCATAGATGTTGCCGGTAGAGCCGTCAATGGAGATCCAGTCGCCCTCACGGAAGGTCTTCCCGTCGAGCGTGAAGTACTTTTCTTCCTCATGGACGGTAATCTCGCCGCAGCCGGAGACGCAGCAGGTGCCCATGCCGCGCGCAACAACGGCCGCGTGGGAGGTCATACCGCCGCGAACGGTCAGAATGCCCTGCGAAGCGGCCATACCCTCGATGTCCTCCGGGCTGGTCTCCAGACGGACGAGAACGACCTTCTCGCCATTGGCGCCCCACTGCTTGGCTTCCTGTGCAGTAAAGACAACACGGCCGCAAGCAGCGCCGGGAGAGGCGGCCAGACCCTTACCGATCACCTCGGCAGCCTTCAGGGCGGCGGCGTCAAACTGCGGATGCAGCAGAGCGTCAAGCTGCTTCGGCTCAACACGCATCACGGCCTCCTTGGGCGTGATCATGCCTTCGTCGACAAGGTCGCAGGCGATCTTCAGAGCAGCGGCGGCGGTGCGCTTGCCGTTACGGGTCTGGAGCATATAGAGCTTACCGTTTTCAATGGTGAACTCCATATCCTGCATATCACGGTAGTGCTCCTCGAGGCGCTTGGCGATACCGGCAAACTGCTCGTAAACCTCGGGCATTTCCTCATGGAGCTTGGAGATCTTGCTGGGGGTGCGGACGCCGGCGACGACGTCTTCGCCCTGCGCGTTGATGAGATACTCACCGAACAGCGCCTTTTCGCCGGTGGCGGGGTCGCGGGTAAAGGCGACGCCGGTGCCGGACTGGTTATTCAGGTTGCCGAACACCATCGGCTGCACGTTGACGGCAGTGCCCCAGGAATAGGGAATGTCGTTCATACGGCGATAGTAGTTGGCGCGGGGGTTATCCCAAGAGCGGAATACGGCCTTGATGGCCTCATTGAGCTGCGTAGCGGGGTCGGTGGGGAAATCCTCGCCCTTTTCCTTCTTATAATGCGCCTTGAAGAGCGAAACGAGCTTCTTCATATCCTCAACATCGAGGTCGATGTCGTCCTTGATGCCCTTTTCGTGCTTGACCTGATCGATGATGACCTCGAAGGTCTTCTTCGACAGCTCCATCACGACGTCGGAGAACATCTGGATAAAGCGGCGGTAGGAGTCGTAAACAAAGCGGGAGAACGCAGGCGTGGGATTGGACTCGATCAGGCCGGCGGCGACTTCGTCGTTCAGGCCGAGATTCAGGATGGTGTCCATCATGCCGGGCATGGAGGCGCGGGCGCCGGAGCGGACGGAAACCAGAAGCGGGTTCTTCGGGTCGCCGAACTTCTTGCCGTTAATGACCTCGATCTTTGCCAGCGCTTCTTTGACCTGCGCAGCGATCTCGTCGTTAATGGTGCGGCCGTCTTCGTAGTACTTGGTGCAGGCCTCGGTGGAGATGGTAAAGCCCTGCGGGACAGGCATACCGAGATTGGTCATTTCGGCCAGATTGGCTCCCTTGCCGCCGAGCAGCTCACGCATCGAGCCGTTGCCTTCGGAGAACAGATACACATACTTATGCATTGCTTTAGATAACCCCTTTCTGAGATAAAACGGTTCTTCTCATCCGTTTTCAACGTGTTTATAACGGTTACAGTGAACGCCACAAGAGTATAGCATATTTTCCCCGCTTTTGCAATTCTTTTCTGAAAAAATTGTTTATTTTCGAGGTTTTTACGCAAAAAGCAAACTTTTTGTGTGCGAATCAAACTTTTTTTCTGACGTGTTTGTTCTTTTCGACAGGAAGGCTCACGAAATTACATTTGCCATTATCCAAAATGCCCGTTTTAGGTTCCTCTGCTTGACAGCCTGCAAGAACAGTGATAAGATTTGTGTGTTTCAATTACACCGAAAGAGGATCCGGGAATTATGAGCATCTACTACCTCGACCTGACAACCACCGACCCCGATTTTAACCTTGCGATGGAGCAGTATGTCTTTGACTGTCTGCCGCGCGACCATAGCTATTTCATGCTTTGGCAGAACGACCGTGCGATTATCGTCGGCCGCTATCAGAACACCGCAGCGGAAATCAATGCCCCCTATGTAGAGCAGCACGGCATCCGCGTCGTGCGGCGTCTTTCCGGCGGCGGCGCGGTCTACCACGACATGGGCAACCTCAACTACACCTATATCGGCGACGCAAAGCAGATCGAGAAGCTTGACTTCGCGCTGTTCTGCCAGCCGGTCATCAAAACGCTGGCCGACCTCGGCGTGAAGGCAGAACTGAACGGCCGTAACGACATGACCATCGACGGGCGCAAGTTCTCCGGCAACGCGCAATACCGCAAGCAGGGACGCGTGATGCACCATGGAACGATTCTTTTCGACTCCGATCTGAGCGTCGTAGCCAGCGCGCTTCAGGTCGATCCGACGAAATTCCAGACCAAGGGCATCCAATCCACGCGCAGCCGTGTGACGAATGTGCGCGAGCATCTGCCGCAGGATGTCAGCCTGTCCGAATTCCGTCATCTTCTGCTGCAGAATGCAGCCGTAGGCAACGCAGCCGAGCCGTATCCCCTGTCGCAGGCGGATCTGGAGGCCGTGGAGAAGCTGCGCCGCGAACGCTATGGCACCTGGGCCTGGAACTTTGGTGAATCCCCCGCCTATACACAGCTCAATCGCCGCCGCTTTGACGGCTGCGGGCTTGTAGAGCTGTGCCTTGACGTGGACAAGGGCATCCTGCGCGGCATGACGCTGCGCGGCGACTTCTTCCACATTGCCGATCCCGCGGAGCTTGCCGCTCACTTCACCGGTGTCCGCACCGACCGCGAGAGCTACAAAAAGGTGTTGGAAACCGTCGATGTATCGCACTACATTTCCGGGCTGGATAACGAGCGCTTCCTGGAGCTGCTCTGCGAGTAAGGCGGAAGCAATTGCATCACGGTTACAGACAAATTACAGACACGCGAAATTTAGGTTAAAGTTTTCCGCTCAAAAAAGCCGGAAAACAAAGAAAAACACCTCAAAATCGCTTGATTTCAAGGTGTTTTGTGGTGACCCGCAGGAGTCCGTCTGCTTTTCGCCTTTGGCGAAAGTATTGTCGCGCTCGGTCGAGCCCTCGCGCCATCCTGCCACCGGCAGGATGGATTCCCTGTTCGAATCTCCTGCCGAATAAAACAAAAGCAGCAGGCGCAGACGCGCTTGCCGCTTTTGTGGTGACCCGCAGGAGATTCGAACTCCTGACCCATTGCTTAAAAGGCATATTCAGTAAAGTGTACATACGCAATTATTGTAATTTTTCTTATTATTTCGCGTTATTTCCGCGTTTCTCGCATAATAAAATCAACTTAAAACAGCGTATGCCGAAATAATTACAGATAAATTACAGACAAATCCCCCGCTACGTTACTTCTTAAACATCGCCTGTAGGACTCCGACCTCCTCGGCCTGACCGATCATCTTTTTGTGCAGATAGTCATAGACTGCGGTCATTGCCTCGGACGGCTCGCCATTTTTTCTTCTGTAGTCGTCAATGCGCCGTACCACGTCCTTGTGCAGTGCGTTCATGTGGTTCATCTCCTCACCGGAAAGGCGGTAAAACAGCTCCGCCGTTTCAGGGTCGGTCGTTTTGTATTCCAGTGCCATCCGCGCGTAGGTGTGTGCGTCTTTCAGCTCATCCTCCACATGGTGCATCAGCAGCTCAATTTCTCTCATACCTTATGCCTCCTCTCTGATGTAGGAATACAGGTTGTCGATCTCCCGCTTTCCCATCTTGATCGTAATGTTCAGCAGAGGGATTTTCACAGGAAGCGGCTCAGTGCCCATATACGGCTTTGCCGCAGCGTAAAGCGCGTCGACGTCAACTGTCCCGCTCCCCGCGTCAAATACGCCAAGTGCCGCAACGACGGGCTTCTCAGCGTACTGTGCAAGGATATCCGGCAGTCGTGAAGCCAGAAGCGCAGCGCCTCCCGCGATGATCACCCTGTCCCAGCCGGTCAGACTGGGCACAATATCTCTGTCGATGAATTTCGCAACGCCGCTCTGAACCTGTTGCATGGTTGCCATCGTTTGATTCCTCCGATCGTTTCAGTAAGATTCGGGGCGGCAAGTGCCGCCCCTTTTCATTTGGCTGTCAGTTCCCGTTGCAGCAGCCGCACTTCGGCAGCGGATTGTAAAGGGTCTGCGCAGTCGTCGCAGTGCCGGTCGTGACGTCGGCGACCTGCTTGGGATAGAAGGTCGCGTTCGCATAGGTCACGATGGAGTTGTCGCCGCAGCAGCGCCGTTCAGCTTCCATCTTGATCTCGTTCGACAGCTCCGCCTTAACGGAAGCAATGTCCTGACGGGCGAGCACAAAGCTGTCCTCGGTGCGCTGATTGTGCACGGCCTGCGTGCTCAGCGTGCCGCGAATTTCCTTCAACTGTCCGTCGAGATAGGCATACATCTCCAGCATCTTCTGGTCGTTGTAGGTGTTTGCCTTCAGCAGCGCAATTTCGCTGTCCTTGGACGCAAGCTGCTGCTCTCTGTCCAGCTCGTAGCGGGACACAGGCATATTTTCGCTGCAGCAGGCTGCGGCGTTTCCGCCCAGAATGCCGCCGAGGCCGCCGTTCAGCAGTCCAAGCGCGGTTCCTGCAATGCCAAGTCCGAGCCCGGTATTCGCAACGCCACGGCTCGCATAGTTGCTCTTTTCAACTTCAACCATTTTATGTTCCTCCTGTAAAAGAATCGTAGGCGGCCACCTCGTTATGCCTATAGCATAACAAAAACTCCGACGCAGAGGCCTTCAACCTCTTGTCGGAGTTTTGTCGTAAAACTGTCAAAAGTCGATATTCTCAGGAAGCACATCGCTGTAGCCGCTGACAAATCGATATGTACTTTTCAGCTTTTTGATTGTTCTGTCTAACGTTGAAAGGGACATATTGCAAGCGTGGCACTGCTTGACTCTGCTCCATCCTGCGGCCCGGGTTCTGACGATTTTTTCCTCCTCCGGCGTCAATAGCGCCAGAGAGATAAACTCGTCGAGAATGACCCGGTTCCACGGGATTTTGTCCATTTACCGCCGTCAGACCTCCTTACCGTTCTTCCGCTCGGTCTGCGTGCCGAAGTAGAAGGCGATGACCGATGCGACGATGGTCATTACGGTATCGGACGCAATGCCGCCTCTGAGAGCCAGAACGGCAAATACGGCGATCACCACCAGCGTTACGATGGTCTTGACCTTAACGAGCGCGGCGAGATTCTTTACAAATTCCTTCATGGTTTTTTCCTCCTTGGAAACCCGATTATTGCGGGTTGTGAAATTTTTCCAGATCACTGACCCGGTGATTGATAACCTTGATCTGTTCCTCTACGACCGATTCCTGCGATTCCAGGTGATAGATACGGTCAACGAGGGAGTTGTGCTTCTGTACCTTGTTTTCCAACTGTTCCAGCCGATAAGAGATCAGCGCAGCGTTCTTGCGGTTTGCCATATAAGCACCGCAGAGCGTGCCGATCAGGGAAAGCACGGCGACAATGATCGTTTCATACTGCATCGGGTGTATACCCCTTTCTTTCTTAGGTCTTTTTCGCCGTATCTCCGGCACGGGTCGCAAGGTAATTTTCAAACCGATACAGCACGGCGGCAAACTGCTCTCTCGTCATGGCCTTCTGCCAGCCGAAATTCCCCTCGCCGTCGCCTTTGAACAGGCCGTTTTCGACAGCCCAGGCAATTTCCCTGTCAAACCACGCGCTGTGCGCATTCCCCGTCCCGGAAAGGTCGAAAACAGACTTGTTCCCATCGTCGCTGGATTTCTCGTCCTCGGTCAGGATTTCCTGCACACGCGCCCGGAATTTGTCCATGCTCAGGTTGAATTTCGGCCACCAGTGCTCCGGGTCGCC
>CAKUDE010000022.1 GCA_934645175.1 uncultured Oscillospiraceae bacterium | reverse complement strand
GACATTATCATGGAAACAAGAAAAGGCGTAGCACTCAGCTACGCCCCGGAACAGGTTGCGGTATGAACTTTGTGAGAAATAAAAAAGCAGAGTGTCCATTACAGGATACTCAGATCCTATAAGGACACTCTGCATGGTCCGAGTGACTGGTTTCGAACCAGCGGCCTCGCGGTCCCAAACCGCGCGCTCTACCATCTGAGCTACACCCGGATATTCAATTCCCGTCGCTGGGTCACAGCGAACAATGAAATAAAAGTCCTTCTGTTCAAAGCTTTTGCCAAGACACACAGCGGCGAAAAAGCGAGGAAATGCGAGAAAAACGGAGATTTTGCGAGCTTTCGGCGATCGGCTCACGAGGCGGTCGCGCGCACCCGGAAATAAAGCGCCCTGCCGGTCGGGCCAAGCTTGGAGGTTTATTATATCGCATGGTACTCAAAAATGCAAGCAGAAAGTTTTCTTTTGCTGCGAAAGGAGAAAAACGACTTGCCGTGTCAGTCCTTTTCTGTTATAATCACACCTGATTTGTAAAAAGAAACGAGGAGTGTTTGCCCGTGAGAATGAGAAAGCGTAACAATCTGGAGCCGCGAATGGAGGCCTGCTCTGCCGTATGGATTCGCAACGGCAAGGAGCTGCGCGGGAAATGGCGCAAGCTGATGCCCGAGGCGCGCGAGCTGCGGCTTGAAGTCGGCTGCGGCAAGGGAAAGTTTACCGTAGAGACGGCCGCCGCCGAGCCGGAGGTGTTGCTGATTGCCGTTGAGCGCGTTCAGGAGGCCATGCTGCTCGGTATGGAAAAGGCGCTACAAATGGGGCTGAAGAATGTCTATTTCCTCGACCTGGATGCCGCCGAATTGATGGAATACTTTGCCGACGGCGAAGTTGACCGTATTTATCTTAATTTCTGCGACCCGTGGCCGCGTAAGAAAAACGCCAAACGTCGCCTGACCTTCCGAACCTTCCTGGAAAAATATAAGCACATTCTCCGCCCCGGCGGCGAGATTCACTTCAAGACGGACAACGCCGCGCTGTTTGAATGGTCTCAAGGCGAATTCGAAGCCGCCCGCTTGCAGGTGCGGAATTTAACCGATGATCTGCATGCAAATGGCCCTGTTGGGATTATGACCGGATACGAGGAAAAGTTTTACGCTCTCGGCACCCCAATCCACCGCTGTGAGCTGATCAATCCCGGCATAGTTTCGCCCGAGGCGAATACAATATGATCACCGGCCCTCGTGCCGAGGTATGATAACACGCTTTGACGGGTATGCTAACACCGCTAAAGCGTGTTTTTCTTCCGCATCGAGTTTTTTCCACGGTTTGAAATGGATTTTTCGTTTTTTCGTCAAAAAGGGGCTTGCACTGCGGGTCAAGATGGGTTATAATGAAAAAGATTTGCCGAATATGATACAAGGAAGTGCTTTATGGCTACCGCAAAGAAAAACGGAAGAAGCAGCGAAGATCTGACGCCGCCTCTGGCAGCGCTCATCAGCAAAGGCCGCCGCGAAGGAATGCTCACCTCCGCAGAGGTTTTATCCGCTTTGGAAAAGCTTGAGCTGTCCGTTGAGAAAATTGAGCAGATTTATGACACCTTCGAATCCATGGGCATCCAGATCGTCAATTCCGATGTGGATTCCGAGGCGCTGCCGGACCTTCTGGATGATATGGACACATTGCCGCTGGAGGACGACGAAGAAGAGACGCTCGTTGACCCCGTAGAGCTTGCAGCGGAGTACAATCTGGACGATCCCGTTCGAATGTATCTCAAGGAAATCGGTCAGATTCCCCTACTGAGCCCGGACGAAGAGGTTGAGCTGGCACGCCGTGCCTCTGAGGGCGACCAGAAAGCCAAGAGCCGACTGACGGAGGCAAATCTGCGCCTTGTCGTTTCAATCGCGAAAAAGTATTCCGGCCGCGGCCTGCATATCCTCGACCTGATTCAGGAGGGAAACACCGGCCTGATCCGCGCGGTCGATAAATTCGACTACACAAAGGGAAATAAGTTCTCTACATATGCAACCTGGTGGATTCGGCAGGCAATCACAAGAGCGCTGGCCGATCAGGCACGTACCATCCGCGTGCCCGTGCATATGGTGGAGGTGATCAACAAAGCGACGCGCTGCAATCGCAAGCTCGTGCAGGAATTGGGCCGCGAGCCGACACTTGAAGAGGTCGCCGACGAGCTGAACCTCCCTATTGAGAAAATTATCGAGGCGAACCGCACCGCAGCCGACACGCTCTCGCTGGATACTCCCGTCGGCGACGAAGAGGATACAACCATCGGTTCGTTTGTCCCGGACGACGACACCCCCGGCCCGGCCGATGCAACGAGCAATACGCTGCTCAGCGAGGCGCTCGGCGAGATTTTGAACACACTGACCGACCGCGAGGCCGATGTTCTGCGCCTGCGTTTCGGAATGTATGACGGCAAATCTCACACGCTGGAGGAAGTCGGCCAAATCTTCGGCGTCACGCGCGAGCGCATCCGTCAGATCGAGAGTAAGGCCATCCGCAAGCTGCGTCATCCGAGCCGTGCAAAGCGTATCCGCGACTTTTACTGTTAAATGCATGAATCCTCCCCGCTCTCGTCAAAAACGGGGAGGATTCTTTGTGTGAAGAGGTGTCACTCCCATTCCGTGCGAATGGTAAACTCTTTCGGAAGATCGAAAATGTGTTCTTTTAAAAAGGTTGGGTAGAAGTATTCGTCCACCAGCCTGTCAAACGCTAACCACTCGAATGTATGTGTATGTTCATCTTCTGTTAGCGTAAAGCTGTCGCCCTTTTTCGATAAATCAACATTGGCGGTGTCCATCAAAAAATATATACAAAGCTCGTGATAACGAATACCATCCACATCTTCGGTGAAAAATGCCTGATTGAGCCACAATGGGCGGGTGATCTTCAGCGTCATACCAAGTTCTTCCCGAACTTCTCGTACTATCGCTTGCTCGGCCGTTTCGCCCATCTTAACCCTTCCACCCGGAAGGTAAAAGTATGGTGAACGTTCATCGTGCATCGCCAGAATCCTGTTTCCCGAAATTATCATTGCACACACTCTGTAATTAAACTTCTGGTTGTCCTGATCGAATGAAATATCCATACACTCCCCCTCTTACATCTTCAAATATGCATCTCAAAAACCCAGCGTTTGGGCAGCAAAAAACCCCGATAAAATCGGGGTTTTCGCGGAACATTTTTTTATGTTCCTTTTATGGCGGAGTGGGCGGGATTCGAACCCGCGTGCCGCTCATCACGGCAACACGATTTCCAGTCGTGCTCGTTATGACCTCTTCGATACCACTCCGTATGAACTTTTCCGCTGCCGCACGACAGCCTAGATATGATAACGCCCCGAAGGAAAAATGTCAAGTCTTTTCGTAAAAAAAAGAAGATTTTTTTGCGCCTCCCCGGAAAGCGCTCCGCCGGTGGGTATCATTTGTAACTTGTGCACAAAAGAAAAACGAAATATTTGTTCTCAGCGCACATTGCACAAAACGTAAAAAGAGTATATAATCAAATTACGGTCGGCTGCCGCCGAAACTTGAGAAGGGAGATTCGCACAACGATTGCCGAGCTGTGCAGTAAGGGCTTTGCCGGCAGCAGCGCACGAATTGAAAATGAGTAAAAATACCGAAAGGAGCATTGTAAAATGAAACAAGCAAAAAAAGTGATCGCCCTATTCGTCGCAGTCCTTTTGACTGTCTCATTCGGCGCGAAAGTCTCCGCCGTCTCCGCTGCCCCTTCCGAAGAACAGCGTCTGGAAAATGCCGTTGCGCGAATCAAGTATGACATTCCGGACGCCGACGTTACCGTCGCCGACGGGATCATCCACATTGTATTGGATGATCCGGAAAAAATCCCCGGTTATTCGACTCCCGAACCCGGGTTGGAGACCAACACAACATCTGTTAGTTGTTACAATGGAGGTTCGTACTGGGACTTTCAGTTGCCTTGGAGCGCATGGTCATATTTCGCTCCGACCTACCAGGTTTTTATGCCGGCACCGCTCGTTGAATCATTAAAAATCAAGTTATCACGCCCTGATATCGTTCAGTGGATTTTAAGCCAGTCAATGAGTATGACCGCCACCGCGATTTCCATTGAAGTATCAAAAATGCTAGGTTACACTGTCGTACCAGCAAGTATATCACTGATTATTTCTCTCACCTTCCATATGCTGCTAAATGTCCAGTACTATGCTTTGGAACAGGCCCAGAATCAAACGGAAAAAGGGCGGGTATATGTTGTCTATGGAACAACACCGGATGGCCTCCTGTCGTATTTGTACTTTCCTTGGAAAACAAGCACCTGTAACACATACTGTGGTTATGAAGCAACCTGGCACGCCGAAGAATATGACTGATATGTCGGGAGGTTTTTATGCTGTCCAAAGCCAAACGAATCCCCTTATTTGCCGCTTCTCTCCTGCTGGTTCACGCACTGTTGTATCTCTCGATTCGGTTTTTCTTTGTCCATCCGAGTGAATCCGCAGAGCAAAGTGCCTATATTCTGCTCATCGGAAGCAGTCTGTTACTCTGGTTGACCATGTATCTCACCTGTCGGCTTCTTGCAGGAAAAGCCGAAGTCAAGACGATTCGCAGCGTGATGAACCTGTTTGCCTTCTCCTGGACTTTTGCGATCGGACTGCTGGTTTATGCTAAGCTCTATTGTGAAGCATCCGTCCTGCCGCTTTGGGAGCGCGAGAAGTATACGCTACATCTGCTTGCCAGCTACGGGCTTGCCCGTCTTGTAATCGAATACTGCTTCTGCCGCAAGGCGGAAGCGGATACCACTTGATAGGGGCAAAGGAGGGGTATACATGAAGCGCTCCCACAAATTTGTCGTTTTTTTCGCTGTTCTTCTGTTCCACCTTGCATTTTATTTTGCACTGAAATACCTATTCTATCATATCAGCGACAGGGATTGGCGCAATGCGGCGATCAACTTCCTGTCCACAAGTGCGGTTCTATGGTGTTATATGTTTTTCAGCGCAGCCTCGATGTCAAAATATGCGTCCATCCGAAAAATCAAAAACCAATTATGGCTTCAGACCATGCTGTGGGGCTTTGCGGTTGTGCTGTTGAACTATATCCAGTTCTTCTTTGACTATCGTTCCATCCTCCTGTATGAAATGTTCAAATACGGTTACCACATGGCCGCAAGCTATGTGCTTGCCCGTTTTGTAACCGAGTGCTGCTTCTGCCGCGAGACGGGAGAGGATATCATCTGATTCTCCGAACACACAAAGCCCCGGCGCGGTTTGAACCGCGCCGGGGCAGCTTCGTTTACAGGTCGATTTCCAGCCCCACGGGGCAATGATCCGAGCCGAGAACCTCGGAGTAGATCGGCGTGGCGCGCACAGCGTCGCGCAGTCGGTCGGAAACAAGGAAGTAATCGATACGCCAGCCGGCGTTGTTCGCCCGCGCGTTTGCGCGGTAGCTCCACCAGGAATAGGCGCCCGTCACATCCGGATGGCGGAAGCGGAAGCTGTCGGTAAAGCCCGCGGCGAGCAGCTCGGAAAACTTGCCGCGTTCCTCGTCTGAAAAGCCCGCGTTGCCGCGGTTCGTTTTCGGATTTTTCAGGTCGATCTCCTGATGCGCAACGTTCAGGTCGCCGCAGAGAATCACGGGCTTTTTCGCATCCAGCGCGCAAAGATAGGCGCGGAATGCATCCTCCCACGCCATACGATGATCGATACGGCGCAGCCCGTCCTGCGCATTCGGCGTATAGCACGTCAGAATGTAGGCATTCTCATATTCCAGCGTGATAAGTCTTCCCTCGTGATCAAGCGCCTCCTCGCCCACGCCGTAGCGCACGGCAAGCGGCACTCTGCGTGTAAACATTGCCGTACCGGAGTAGCCCTTCTTCTCTGCGGAATACCAGAATTGCTCGTAGCCGGGAAGCTCCAGCTTCACCTGCTCCGGCTGCGCCTTTGTCTCCTGAAGGCAGAAAACATCGGCGTTCATGGCGTGAAACACCTCCAGAAAGCCCTTCTCCAGACAGGCGCGAATCCCGTTTACGTTCCAAGAGACCAGCTTCATCCGCACCGCCTCCCCTCATGTTTTCTCGGATTATAACACGCCGCGGAAGAAATTGCAAGTCGAGCCCGACCGCTTGACAGACCTCTCATGTAACGGTATAATGTAGCTCACCGAGCGTAAAGAAGGAGGCGATTGCCGTGTCTGCCGCAGCTCGTACAAAACGCCGTCTGACATCGTTTCAAATCATTATTCTTGCCTTTGCGGGCACCGTCCTGCTCGGCACACTGCTGCTGATGCTGCCCGCTGCATCCAATCGGCATATTGTCACGCCCTTCCATCAGACGCTTTTTACCGCAACGTCCGCCGTATGCGTAACGGGACTTGTTGTGCAGGACACCGGAAGCTACTGGTCGGTTTTCGGCCAGGCCGTCATCCTTGTGCTTATTCAGATCGGCGGGCTTGGCGTCATTACGGTTGCGGCTTCCTTTGCACTGCTCGCCGGGCGAAAAATCTCGCTTATGCAGCGCAGTACCATGCAGAACGCCATTTCCGCGCCGAAGGTCGGCGGTATCGTTCGCCTGACGCGATTTATCCTGAAGGGAACTTTTCTGGTTGAGCTCTGCGGCGCACTGCTGCTGACGCCTTCCTTCTGCCGCGATTTCGGTTGGAAGGGCATTTGGATGTCGATATTTCACTCCGTCTCCGCCTTCTGCAACGCAGGCTTTGATATTCTGGGCACCGAAGGCGCTCCTTATCCTTCCATGACGGCCTATGCATCCGATCCGCTGGTCAACATTACATTGATGCTTCTGATCGTAATCGGCGGCATTGGTTTTCTCACCTGGGATGACATCTGCGTCAACCGACTGCACATTCGCCGCTATCGGATGCAGAGCAAGGTCATTCTTGTCACGTCTATGCTGCTGGTTTTCGTTCCGGCACTCTTCTATTTCTTCTCGGACTACGCTGCGCTTTCCCTCGGTGAAAGGCTTCTCGCTTCGCTGTTCCAGTCCGTAACCGCACGCACGGCGGGCTTCAACACCACCGATCTGTCGGCAATGACAGGGGCTTCACGGGCAATCATGATTGTATTAATGCTCGTCGGCGGCTCGCCGGGCTCCACGGCCGGCGGTATGAAGACAACCACGCTTGCCGTGCTGGTCGCCAACGCCGCCGCAACCTTCCACCGCCGCGATGAGGTACGCTTCTTCGGCCGGCGCATAGACGGCAGCGCCGTGAAAAATGCCGCAACCATTGCGATGCTCTATCTCGGCGTATTTTTCCTTGGGGCTGTAGCCATCAGCGTCCTGGAGGGGCTCCCCCTTTCCGCCTGTCTGTTCGAAACCGGCTCGGCCGTTGCAACCGTCGGCCTTACGCTCGGACTGACGCCGCAGCTCGGCATCGCCTCTCAGTGCATCCTTGTCGCCATGATGTTTGTCGGCCGCGTCGGCGGCCTGACATTGATCTATGCGACGGTTTCCGGAACCGGAAACACCTTTTCCAAACTCCCGCAGGAAACAATCACAATCGGATAACAGGAGCGTGTCAAGATAATATGAAAAGCATTCTATTGATTGGACTCGGCCGCTTTGGGCGGCACATTGCCATGCACCTTGATCAGCTTGGTCATCAGGTCATGGCTGTAGACAGCAGCGAGGAACGGGTCAATGCCGTTATGCCCTTTGTAACCGGTGCGCAAATCGGCGACAGCACAAATGCCGATTTTCTGGAATCGCTGGGGGTAGGCAACTACGACGTTTGCATCGTGACCATTGGCGGCAGCTTCCAGAACTCTCTGGAGACGACAAGTCTGCTCAAGGAGCTTGGCGCAAAATGTGTCGTTTCGCGTGCGGAGCGCGATGTACAGGCAAAGTTTCTGCTGCGAAACGGTGCCGACCATGTTGTTTATCCGGAAAAGCAGATGGCCAAATGGACGGCAATCCGGTTCAGCTCCGACCATGTGTTCGACTACATTCAGCTTGATGACGAGCACGCAATTTTCGAGGTCTCCGTGCCGGAAGCATGGGCAGGAAAAACCATCGGGCAACTTGACGTCCGAAGAAAATATCAGGTCAGCATTCTGGCTGTAAAGCGCGGCGGGCACGTCGATGTCGCAATCACTCCCGATACCGTGCTTTCCTCCGAGCTGACCATGCTTGTTCTCGGCGAAACCAGAGCTCTGCAGAGGTGTTTTCGGCTCTGAATGCTCCGGCAAAGATAACGCTTGCATGCGCCGCATTTATCCTGTATAATAGACAAAAAACGGACGGAAGGACTCACTATGGCAAAGATGTACTTCAAATACGGCGCGATGGGCTCGTCGAAAACCGCACAGGCGCTCATTACCAAGTATAACTACGAGGAAAACGGCATGGTCGTCTGGCTCATCAAGCCTGCGGCGGACAGCCGCGACGGCGCCGTCATTATCCGCAGCCGCGTCGGACTTCAGGCTATGGCGGAGGTCGTCGGGCCGGAGGCAAATATCTGTGAGCTGTTCGACGCGCGGGCGCGCACGGACGTCATCATTGTCGATGAAAGTCAGTTCATGACCGCCGCACAAATCGACCAGCTCCGCACTCTGGTGGACGAGAGGAACATCCCCGTGCTCTGCTTCGGTCTGCGCACGGATTTCCAGTGTAAGCTCTTTGACGGCAGCCGCCGCCTGTTTGAGGTTGCAGATACCATCACCGAGATCAAGGCCATCTGCGACTGCGGTGCAAAGGCAACGGTCAATGCGCGCATTGACCACGAGGGTTACGTCGTAACCGAAGGCGCGCAGGTCTTCCTCGGCGGCAACGACAGCTATATCGCCATGTGCCACAAGTGCTGGATTCGCAACATCCGTGAGCACCGCAAGGTGCGCTGAAAGGAGAATCATATATGAATTACCCCACCCCGCATATCAATGCTAAGCCTGAGGATTTCGGCCAGACCGTGCTGATGCCCGGCGACCCGCTGCGCTCGAAGTTCATTGCCGAAAACTTTCTGGAAAACGCCCGCCTTGTCAATAACGTGCGCGGCGTGCAGGGCTACACCGGCACCTACAAGGGCGTGAGAGTCAGCGTCATGGCTTCCGGCATGGGCATCCCCTCCATCGGCATTTATTCCTACGAGCTCTACAATGCTTTCGGCGTGCGCAACATTATGCGCATCGGCTCGGCGGGCTCCATTCGCGAGGATATCCATGTGCGCGATATTGTGATTGCCCAGGGCGCCTGCACCGACTCCAACTTCCAGCGTCAGTTTAATCTGGCAGGCAGCTTTGCGCCCATTGCGTCGTTTGAAATGCTGCGCGCCGCAGTCGAAAGCTGCGAAGGCGTCGGCGCGACCTATCACGTCGGCAACATTCTCTCGACGGACGTTTTCTACAACGATGACGAGGGGATCCCCGCAATGCTTCAGGCAAACAACGGTTGGCGCAAAATGGGGGTCATGGCCTGCGAGATGGAAGCCGCCGGTCTGTATCTCAACGCCGCCCGCGCCGGGCGCAACGCGCTGTGCATCTGCACAATTTCCGATCACATTCTCACCGGCGAGTCGCTGCCTGCCGCCGAGCGTCAGACCTCCTTTACCGAGATGATGACGGTCGCTCTGGAAACCGCCGTCCGGTTGGAAAAATAACTGCCTCCGGCGGAGAAGCATGGCTTCTCCGCCGGAGCCGTCCACGCCGCCGCGCGGCGCGATCATACTTCAAATCGCAAAGGAGCACACATTATGAAACGAATCTTCCTGATCGTTCTGGATTCCTGCGGCTGCGGCGAAGCGCCGGATGCCGCGCAATTCGGCGACTTTGGCGTCAATACGCTCAAAAGCTGCTCAACCTCGAAAAAATTCTCCGTCCCGAATCTGCTGGCCTGCGGCCTCGGCAACATCGACGGAATTGATTTTCTTCCCAAGGCCGCAAAACCGCTTGCCGCTTACGGCAAAATGCATGAAGCATCAATGGGCAAGGATACGACCATCGGTCACTGGGAAATCGCCGGAATCATCTCTCCGGAGCCTCTGCCCACCTACCCCAACGGCTTCCCGGAGGAGGTTCTCAGGCCCTTCCGCGAACAGACGGGACGCGGCGTGCTTGCAAACGCCCCGTGGTCCGGTACCGAGGTCATTCAGAAATACGGCGCCGAGCACCTGAGGACGGGCGATTTGATCGTTTACACCTCAGCGGACTCCGTATTTCAAATCGCCGCGCACGAGTCGATCGTCCCGCCGGAGCAGCTTTATGAATACTGCCGCATCGCACGGAAGATCCTGACGGGAAAGCACGGCGTGGGACGCGTCATTGCCCGTCCCTTCGTCGGCGATGCCGAGCACGGCTTTACCCGTACGGCCAACCGTCACGACTTCTCGTTGGAACCGCCCGCCGAGACACTGCTCGACGCCGTATGCGCCGCAGGGCTGGACAGCCTTGCCGTCGGAAAGATTTTTGACATTTTCGCCGGGCGCGGCACAACGCAGCACATCTTCACGCACAGTAACACCGAGGGGCTGCAAAAGACCGCCGAGTTGGCCGCGCAGGATTTCCACGGCCTGTGCTTCGTTAATCTGGTCGACTTCGATATGCTCTACGGCCATCGCCGCGACATCGACGGCTACGCCGCCGCGCTGGCGGAATTTGACCGCTGGCTGCCCGTGTTCCTTGATTCGCTCGGTCCGGACGACCTTGTACTGCTCACCGCCGACCACGGCTGCGACCCCGCTTATCTGCGCACGACCGACCATACACGCGAATATGTGCCGCTCATCGCTGCGGGCAAACGTGTGCACCCGGTCGACCTCGGCGTGCGCAAGACCTTTGCCGACGTCGCCGCGACCGTCGCGCAGCTACTCAACGTTCCCTTCACCACACCGGGTACAAGCTTTGCAAAGGAGATTCTCTGAAAGGAGCGACACGCATGACCCCCAAAGAACTTGTCACGCTCGCGCTGGAAGCGCGCACGCACGCCTACGTCCCCTACTCGCATTTTGCGGTGGGCGCCGCGCTGCTGACCGCCGACGGGCGCGTCTATCAGGGCTGCAACATCGAAAACGCCGGCTATACGCCGACAATCTGTGCCGAACGTACCGCCTTCTTCAAGGCCGTTTATGACGGCGTGCGCGATTTTTCCGCCATAGCCGTCGTCGGCGGCCCGGAGGGCGGGCCGGCCGCGGAGCTCTGCGCTCCCTGCGGCGTATGCCGCCAGGTAATGCGCGAATTCTGCGGCGAGAATTTCCCCGTCTACCTCGGCCGCGCGGATGGCGGTTATCTTAAAGTAACACTCGGCGAATTGCTGCCCTATGGATTCACAAAATCGGATTTGGGAAAATAGTTTTGTGCATTTTCACGAATGTGACGGGAATTGCTTGACTTTTCCAGCCGTTTGTGGCACAATGAGACAAGCGGTTTTCCGCAAATTAAATGGAGGTAAGAAAATGAAGAAAATTATCGCACTGCTTCTGGCTCTGACGATGGTGGCCTGCCTGTTTGCCGGCTGCAAGTCCAACGACGATCCCACCAACCCCAGCCAGGACAACAAGCCCAGCGAGTCGAATCAGGATGACGACAAGCCCTTCGACTACGACGCAATCAACGACACCATGGAATCTCCGGACGGCAAGTACGTCATCGCATTCGTGACCGACGTCGGCCAGCTCAAGGATAAGTCCTTCAACCAGGGCACTTGGGAAGGCATCAAGAGATATGCCTCGGAGAACAACAAGACCTACAAGTACTATCAGCCCGCCGGCGGCAACCAGGCGACCGACGATGACCGCTTCAACGCCATGAAGGACGCCGTGGACGGCGGCGCTCAGATCGTTGTCTGCGCAGGCTTCCTGCAGGCCACCGCTCTGGCCAAGGCCGCTGAGACCTACCCCGATGTCAAGTTCGTCTTCATCGACGGTTGGGTTCTTCAGAACTCCAACAAGGAAGTCATGACCAACGTTATGGCCATTGACTATCAGGAAGAGCAGTCCGGCTACCTCGCCGGCTATGTCGCCGTCATGGAAGGCTACACCAAGCTCGGCTTTGCCGGCGGCGGCGGCGGTGCTAACCCCGCCTGCTGCAGATTCGGCTACGGCTTCGTTCAGGGCGCCAATGCCGCTGCTGCCAAGAAGGGCATCAAGATCGAAATGAACTACAGCTGGGAATATGGCTCCGACTTCTCCGCCTCCCCCGAGCTGCAGACCATGCTCGCCGGCTGGTATCAGAACGGCACCGAGGTTATCTTCGCGTGCGGCGGTTCCATGTCCAAGTCCGCTTTTGCTGCGGCTGCGGCTGCTGAAAAGCTCACCATCGGTGTTGACGTCGACCAGTCCGGCGAGTCCGACACCGTCCTGACCTCTGCCACCAAGGGCCTGCGCGAGTCCGTCATGTCCGCCTGCAAGACCTTCTTCGACGGCAAGTGGGACACTGTCGGCGGCAAGCAGAACACCATGGGCGCCAAGGAAGACGCCGTCGGTCTGCCCACCACCGGCGAGGCCTGGCGTGCCAAGACCTTCACCGTTGCCGACTACAACGAACTGTTCAACCAGCTCAAGGCCGGCACCATCACCGTTGACAGAGACTACGAGAAGAATTTCCTCACCGAGTCCGGTACCTACGAGAACGTTACCGTCAACTTCGTCGGTAAATAATCAACGCACATAAAAAAGACCGCCTTCGGGCGGTCTTTTTTATGTGCAGCCGTTGAAAGATTTCCCGGTATTTTATATTTCGACTGCATTCGTCGTATACGGTATGGTATGGTAGTTCAGGAAATGCGCGGGAAATCCGTTGTTTTGTCGAGCAGTCCCGCAACGGTCAGTTCCTCCCCCCCTGCCCGTCGCGGCCGTCCGCTGTCCGACACCGCAAAGCGGTCCCGGGCACTCTTCCCGCAATCGGGTCTGCCAAACGGCAGACCCGAGCATCATGTCTATGTCTGTATCGGAAGCAAACGCAGCACAATTGCCGTTACGTCGTCCTGTACGGAGGCGGACGTGACCAGCAACGCGGCAAGCTCGCGCGACGGAAGCTGTGCCCTCTCCTCCAAGGTCTGCTCGATCAGCAACGGATCCAGGCCGTCGCTCGCCATAATCAGCGGCGCACCGTCCGCGATGGAGATGCGCAGAATCTCCGGCTCATTTTCGCCGCCCAGTCCCACGCCGGGTGGCAGCGTCTGCGTTCCGAGCGTGCAGATACCGTCCTCGCAGCATCGGTACGATGATGCTGCGCCCCATTTATACAATACCGCACTGCCGCTGGTTAAATCGACGCGCAGCAAATCAACCGTCGCAAAGCAGCCGTTTTCGCGCAGCAGATAGACGCCGTTAAGCAGACGCAGCGCAGCCTCCGGCTCCATCCCGGCGCGCAGCACACGGCGGAGCAGGTTCAGGCTCTCGCCGCCGATGCCGGCCGCCTCAGCGCCCGTGCCCATACCGTCGCAAAGCACTATAAAGCATTCTCCGCGCACACCTGTAAAACAGGCCGCACAGTCCCCGCTGACACCGCTTTTCCCGCGCGAAGAAATTCCCAGCTCCGGAGTATACTGTGCACGAAGCGTCTCACTATTCTCCAGTCCTCTCTGCGTCTTCCGCAAAAACGAGGCAAGATCGCGATATTCCTCGGCGAGGACCCTTCGATTTTCCTCCATTTTCACGCGGTATCGTCTGCGGCGCAGCATGGCCTCCAGCTCCTGATCCACGGCGGTCAGGAAGCCGTCAAAATGCAGGCACTCATCGCGGAAACGCTGCGGAAAATCCTCTGCCCGTGCAACGCCGCGCGGCATCACGAGTCCGGCCGCGCTGCACAGCGCATCATACGTTTCGGGTGCATTTTGTCTCCAGCAGCGGCGAAACTGCGGGCAGCAGCGACACACCTGTTCTGCCGCGCCGTCAAAAACCGCGTCCGCTTCGCGTTTTCCCGCAGGCTCCGCTTCCGGAATCTGACGGCTCAGAAGTTCGAGAAGCTCGGCGGAATCGTTCAGGCAACGCGCCGCGCGATCCTCCGGCGCACGAACAGGCAACATACCGCGCAGCCCTGCTCCCGTAAGCGTACCGGCAATATACACAGGCAAAAGCAACAAATCGGCATGGCCGAAGAAGAGAGCGACGCAAACAGGCACCGTCATCCGGACGGCCAGCCGCATGACACGTTCGCTGCGTGGAAGGCCCCTGCATAGAAGCGGCGGAAGCGACAATGCACAAACAGCCCAGCCGCCGTAGCCGCCGCAAAGATCCAGCGCCGCCCCCGCTGCGACCGCCCCCGGCAAATCATCGCAGGCCGCTGCAAGCGCAGCGGCGCAGAACAGCCCCGCGTCGATCGGCAGCGCCAGTCCCGCCGCTCCTGCCGTCAGGCAGACTGCTGCGAACAGCCGTGCGCGTCGGGAGCCCTCGCGCGCCGCGCGAAGGCGGTCTGCAGACACTCCTGCCAGCAGGCTCTGCGCCGCAAGCAGCGCCGCCTCCTGCAGCGTAACGCCAAAGCTCCAAAGCGGCACGGAGCCCAGCAGCGCCGCCGTTGCAGCCGCTGTCAACGGAATAAACAGACGCTTTGTTCCAAGCGGTGTCGGCCTGAAAAGCGAGGCCGCACAAAACAGCAGCCCCGTCAGCGCAATCCATTGCACGGCCTGCGCATTGCCGGTCAGAAGATACCCGAGCATCGCGCCCAGTGCGGCAGCAATGCTTGCTCCCGTCCTCGTCGGAACGGCAGTCAGGCAGGCGGCGACCGCCGTCGGCCGGTCGAATATGTGAATCTGCGCCATCGCAAAGCCTGCGAGCGCATACCCGGCGCAATCGCGCAGCAGGGTATTCCCCTGAAAAACAGTCAAGATCTTCCGCAACGTTGTTTTTTTCGGCAACAAATCCGAACGATTCATTCGTGTTCCTCCTCTCCTTCCGTCCTTTTCTATAGCGAAAAGGGTGGAATCTGTATTGATTCTAGCACGCGATTCGCGGGGAAACTGTCGGGAAATGATCGGGAAAACCGGTTTTTTCACGCTTGACATTTTTTTGCCGGGCGGTATAATCAAACAAACAGGAGGTGGAACGCAATATGCCGCTGGAATGGGAGATTAAACTCACAGGTAATATTACAGCCGCGCTGCGCGACCCGCAGCTCGCGCTGCATTGGCAGGAAATGCCGATGAAAACCGTCTACTATGACACAGCCGAGCGCCTGCTGAGCGGGCGGAAGCTCACACTGCGGCTGCGGTCGGAGGGCGGCCGCAGCGTCGTATGCCTGAAGGCGCCGCATCCGGAGTCGCACGCCCGCTGCGAATGGCAGCTTGAGGCGGAGCGGCTGGATGACAATGCATTGGCGGCGTTGACTGCACTGGGCGCGCCCGGCGGGCTGCCCCGTGCCGACCTGTTGGCGCCGCTGTGCGGGGCGGAGTTTACCCGACGCTTTGCGCTGCTGCAATTCCCCGACGGCAGCACGGCCGAGGTGGCGCACGATACCGGCATATTGACGGGCGGCAGACGCATCCTGCCCTTTGAGGAGCTGGAGCTGGAGCTGAAGGCCGGCGTGCCGGAGCCGCTGACTGTACTGGCGGCTCGGCTGTGTAAGGACTACGGACTTCACGAGGAGGCAAAAAGCAAATTTGCGCGCGCACGCGCGCTTGCAAACGGATAGAAAAAAGGCCGTCGGCTTGCACGCCGACGGCCTTTGTCTTGTTTTAGTAGGACAGTTCTCCGAGTTTCCGCATCATTTCCTGATACCATTGCCAGCTTTGCGTCATATCCTGCGGGATATACAGTTCGCAGGGGCCATACGCATCGCGATAAGCCACGCTCTTTACCTGAAAGGATACTTCAAAATACGGGATCCCGGATCTTTCAAGCTCATCACAGCGAAACAGATCATACGCATCGAGCGTCCCATCCTTCGTATCCGCCAGAATACAGGCAATGATCTTCCACATTTCCTCCGAGCTCAGCTCATATGCGTTTTCATCCGTATAGAGCCACGCCGCCGGTGATTCTTCCAAATGCAGCGCTGTCAGTCGTTCGTACAGCGTTGCCCTGTGCTGTCCAAAGAAGGTCAGAATCTTTTCCGCACTGCTCGACATTCCCTCGCGTGCGCTCCCCGCACGGACTCTGTACGCTCGGGAGAGCGTATCGCCGTTTTGATATTCGTAACGGATGTAAAACTGAAACTCGCCGCTGTAGTCATAGTTCTCTTCCGGAGGCTCGTGCTGATAATCCAGCTGAGCCTGCGCGACCTGCTCGTGCAGCTCAATCAGCGCCTCAATCTGGGCGCGGTCGGTCAGCTCAATTCGATCGTTGGAAACGGAGCTGCCCTGGAGCTGCACGGTCACGGATTTGACCCGGTCCGGCGAAGGCGTATAGCGAACGATCCGGAACAGGTCGGTACGAACCGCACCGAGCGCGCTGCCAAGCAGCACCGCGCACATCGCCCAGCCAAAGAAGCTGCGGGCGTTGAATACACGCAAGCTCTTTTTCAGCAGCATCTCCGAGCCGAACCAGCCGAGGAAAGCGCCGGCTGCAAGATAAAGGGCGGTCATAATGAAGCCGTAAAGGCGGTTGGGATCAACGCCGAAGCCGAACGCCCCCTCCAGGATTACGCAGAAAGCCAGTGCGCTCAAAATCGTCATCAGCAGGCGGCAGATGGGCTGCGCTGCACGGAAAACAATAATCTCGCCGCTCATTTCCATGCGGCGGCGGCGGTAGAGCAACCACGCACAGACCAGCAGAATCGCACCGACGCCCACCAACGGCAGGAGATACTGCCAGAGAATCGTGCCCTCGTTTCCGTATGTCCGATTTCCGCTCACGCCGTTGTAGAATCTGCCGAGCAGATAGACCGGTGTTACAAGCTCCGTAACATTGGAGGTCCCTCCCGTGATGCCGACCAGCATCGGCGAAACAATCGCCTTACCGAGCCATTCGAGCATGAGAAACAGGAAATTCATCAGCAGATAAACACCCGCCGCAGCCACTGTCTTTCCCGTAAGGTGCATACAGAACACCGCCAGTGAGAAGAAAAACAGGAAGATCAGTGCAAAGAACAGCACGCCGAGGAACAGGCTCCCAAAGCCGGATGCGCCTATGCGAAAGCACTGCGGAAAGCAGAACACCGCCGCCAGCAGCATCGGCGCAAGGCCAAACAGCGTACCCGTCACTACACCTGTCCCGAAGATCTCTCTGCGCGTAAGCGGGAAGGCATGGAGCATATACGCACTGCGGCGCTTATGCAGCAGGCCGAAGCTCGCCGCTGCGCACAGTCCGGCATACGGAAAGCTGACAAAGATACCGTACGAGGTAAACTGCTTCAGTATCTCACGACACGCAAGAACCTTATCGATATTGCTTTTCGTCTGGAACACGCCGTTGACACCGAGCTGTGCAGGCAGGAGCAAAAGCAAAAGTAATGTATATAACCCCCACAGCGGCGCGAAGCGCACGATGTTTTTCCGCAGGAGCGTTCGGTTACAGAAGGATGCTCTTGACGTCATAGCTCTCACCTCCCAATTCATAGACAAAAATTTCTTCCAGCGTCAGCGGGACCATATCAAAGAAGATCGGGCAAACGGAGTTCATCCGCTCCGCCGTCTGTTCGCGGTCGCCGCGCACAATCAGCGTGCGGATCTTACCGCTTGCGCTTTCGTGCAGGATGTTCAAGCCCTCGGGAAGCGCCGTTCCCTCGCGCAGGACCGTCTGAACCTTCACCACGTTGTCCTGAAGCTCGGACAGGCTGCGTTCGAGCATCATGCGGCCATGATGCATAATGCCTACATGGTCGCACACATCCTCCAGCTCACGCAGATTGTGCGAGGAGACAAGGATCGTCGCGCCATAGGACGAAACGTCCTGAAGCAGCAGACTCCAGACCTGACGGCGCATCACGGGGTCCAATCCGTCGACCGGCTCGTCGAGCACCAGCACCTCCGGCCGAGTACAGATCGACAGCAGGAAAGCCGCCTGCTTTTGCATTCCCTTGGAATAGCGCCGAATCGCAAGCTTTTCATCAAGCACAAATACCTCCGAAAGACGTTTGTAAAGCGCCGTGTCAAACCGGGGGTAAATGCCGCGGTAAAAGCGCATCATATCGCGCAGGTTTGCCGTGGAAAAATAGAAAAAATCATCGGGGATATAAGCCATGCGGCCCTTGACGGCAGCGTTGTCGTAAACCGGCGTACCGTCAATGGTAACTTCGCCGCTGTCCGGACGAAAAATGCCGGTGATGTGGCGGATCAGCGTGCTTTTGCCCGCGCCGTTCGGGCCGACCAGCCCGTAGACCGCTCCTTTTGGAACCGTCAGGCTGACCCGATCCAGTGCAACAAAGCCGCTGTCAAAGGCCTTTGTCAGGTTTTTCACCTCGATCATAACGCGTTAGCCTCCTTTTCGATCATCTCATACAGTCTCTGTTTATCCGTTCCGAGGCGCAGGAGCTCCGCCGCAGCAGCAGAAAACTGCTGCATCAGCAGGCGAATACGTCCTGCGTCCACCTCGCCGAGTCCCGCAACAAAGGAACCCTTGTTTGCAACGGTGGTGATATAGCCCTCCGCCTCCAACTCGCGGTAAGCCCGTTGGATGGTATTCGGGTTGATGGCAAGCTCCATTGCCAGCTCGCGCACGGACGGCAGCTTTTCTCCCTTTGTCAGCGCGCCGCTGAGTATCATACGGCGGAGCTGGGCTTTGATCTGCTCATAGATGGGACTGGAGTCGCGTGTGTTCAATGCAAGCACCGTGATGTCTCCTTTCTTTTTGAATTCTTTCACTCTCGCAAGCGAGTGTATTAACTGTACTAACACAGTTATATCACTCCTTTCCTCTCCTGTCAAGCCCCCGGCAGGAAAAAATCTTGAAATCCTGCAAAAACACTGGTATAATGACAAAAAAGATTTTCGGAGGGATTTTTATGAAAACCTGTCCCATATGCGGAAACGAGTCGCAGGATGCGGCGCTTTTCTGCCCGCAATGCGGTGCGGCATTTTCCGCGCCCGCGCCGTCCGAAAGCGCCGAGCGCGCCACAGCAGGATCCGGAATGCTTCGGAGCGATGCACTGCGTCTGATGTACCGCCGTCTGAACGCCGAGCGCATCTGGTGGATGGTCGGCGGCATCATCGCCGCCGCTGCAATCGTATGGCTTGTGATCATTTCTTTCGTCATCGGCGAGCTTGGCGCAGGCTCCACCGCGCATGTCGGCGGCAGCACACCCATCGGCGCGGACTTTTTCGGGCTGACCGTTGCCGTTTACTGCGTAATCGTCTATGCGCCCATCTGCGTCATCAATTTCGTTATGATGTCAAAAGCGAAACGATACCGCGATCTCGTGTTTTCCGATACGGAGACGGTCGTTACACGCTGCTCCGGCGTCGGAATGATCGTGCTGGGTGCCCTGTTCAACACGATCGCCATGATTTTTATCATTATAAACTTTACAAGTGCGCGCCGGAATCGGGCGCTGCTGCTCGGGTACGCCAATGTCTGACCCGTTCCGACCGAACCTGACGACGCAGCAGCTCGGCGCTATGTCGGCACTCGCGCTGGCGCACATCGGCGACGCAGTATTTGAGCTTCTTGTGCGCACCCGTCTGTGCATACAGGGAGGAAAGACAAATTACCGTCTGCATCGCGATACAGTCTCTCTCGTCTGTGCGCCCGCACAGGCGCAAGCCGCACAGCGCCTGCTGCCCCTGCTGACCGAGCAGGAGCTGGCCGTCTTCCGCCGTGGGCGCAATTCGCACCCGCATTCCGCCGCAAAAAACGCCACCGCAGCGCAATATGCCAAGGCCACCGGCCTGGAAGCGCTGTTCGGCGCGCTCTATCTCAGCGGCCAAACCGAGCGTCTTGCCGCGCTGTTTGACGCCGCTATGGAGGAAACCAATGCCATTTGATGCCTTTTTTCTCGGCGCAGTCGTCAAAGAACTGCGCCCGGCTTTGATCGGCGCACGAGTGGAGAAGCTCCAGCAGCCTGCGCGTGACCTGGTCCTGCTGCAGCTTCGCGGCAAAAAGACGCTGCTGCTCTCCGCCAGCACCGCACGTCCGCGCGTGCATTTCACCGCTGCAAGCTATGAAAACCCCGCCCAGCCGCCGATGTTCTGTATGCTCCTGCGCAAGCACCTGACCGGGGGCCGCATCGCCGACATTTCCCAACCGCCTGCGGAACGTCTGGTCGATATGAGCTTCGACTGCACGGATGAAATGGGCGTGCCCTGCCGGAAGCATCTGATTCTTGAGCTGATGGGCAGAAATTCAAACCTGATCCTGACCGGAGCAGACGGGAGGATTCTTGACTGTCTGCGTCGCGTGGACTACGAAATGAGCGAACAGCGTCAAGTGCTCCCCGGTCTGTTCTACCGTCTTCCGCCCGCACAGGACAAGCGCAGTCCGCAGGAGATTCCGCAGCAGGCGCTTTCCGAGCTGCTGGAAGCGGCACCGGAAGTCTCCCTGAGCGACTGGCTTCTCGACCGCTTTTCCGGCATTTCCCCGCTTATTGCGCGGGAGCTGAGCTTTGGCTTTACCGGACAGACTGACGCACGCATCGACCCGGCACAGCACGAGGCGCTTTCCGTATATTTATACGGCGAATTCGCCCGTTTTTCCGAGGCAAAGCCCGTGATGCTGTTGAAAGACGGCGGCATCCCCGTCGATTTCAGCTTCCGTCCGATCCTGCAATACGGTCCTCTGCGCGAAAGCCGCGAATACCCGACGTTTTCCGCCCTGCTTGACGCATTTTACACGCAGACCGACCGCGATGAGCGTATGAAGCAGCGTTCACAAAACCTGCGCAAAACCGTAAAAAACAGCCGCGACCGCGCGCTGCGCAAGCTGGAGCTTCAAAAGCAGGAACTGGCGTCCACGCTCGACCGCGAGCAGCTCCGCCGGATGGGCGATATCGTCACCGCAAACCTGTACGCTATGGAACGCGGTCAGGCACGTCTGCGTGCCGTGGACTTCTACGACGAACAAATGTGCGAGATTGAGATTCCTCTCAAGCCCGAGTTGTCCCCACAGCAAAACGCGGCGCGGTATTACAAGGAATATACCAAGGCAAAGCACGCGGAAAAGGTGCTGACCGAGCAGCTCAGGCTCGGCCAGATTGAGGCGGAATACCTCGGCGCCGTGCTTGACGAGCTTTCCCGCGCGGAAAACGAGCGCGACCTGACCGAGATCCGCACCGAGCTGGAAGCCGGTGGGTATCTGCGCCCCGACCGGAAGAACAAGCAGAAAGTGCAGCCGTCCAAGCCGATGGAATTCCGTTCTTCGGACGGTTATCCGATTTACGTCGGCCGGAACAATCGCCAGAACGACCAGCTCTCGCTCAAGACCGCCCGCCGGGACGACCTGTGGCTCCATGTGCAGAAATTCCACGGCACCCATGTCATCATCGCCTGCGCGGGCGTGACCCCGCCAGACACGACGATCACGGAGGCCGCAATGCTCGCCGCATGGTTCTCTGAGGCGCGGCAGGGACAAAACGTGCCCGTGGACATTACTCCCGTGCGCAATCTTCGCAAGCCGAACGGTGCTAAGCCCGGTATGGTCGTATACGAACGCTACAACACGGTCATCGTCACACCGGAGGCCTCGCTCGCCGATCGGCTTTCCGGAAGGGAGCATACATGAAAACACTGCTTCATATCTGCTGCGCCCCCTGCGCAAATCAGTGCATCGACGTGCTCCGCGCCGACGGGCACGAGCTGGCCGGCTACTGGTACAATCCGAATATCCATCCCTTCACCGAATACCGCAGCCGCCGTAACTGCGTGCAGGAATATTCCGCATCGGTCGAGCTGCCGCTGCTGATGAAAAACGACTACGGTCTGCGCCCCTTTGTCCGCGCGGTCGCGCAGGACATTGAGCACCGCTGCGTTAAATGCTATGAATTCCGGCTGTTTTCCGCCGCCGAGGAGGCGGCAAAGGGCGGCTTTGACGCCTTTACCTCTTCTCTGTTTATCAGCCCGTATCAAAACCATGAGCTGCTGCGCGAGGTGGCGGAGCGCGCCGCCGCACAGTTCGGCGTTGCGTTTTATTACCGCGATTTCCGGCCGTATTTCCGCGCCGGGCAGGAGCGTGCGCGTGCGCTGGGAATGTATATTCAGAAATACTGCGGCTGCGTTTTTTCCGAAGAGGAGCGGTATCTGAAGCCGAATAAGATCATTCGCTGACGAAATGTGCAAAAAATCCACATTGGATTTGTATATTTTTCCATTTGGACTTTTGTGTCGCCGTATGGTAAAATGATTCAAACACACGAAGAAAGGAAGCGTTTTTATGCCGTTACCCAATGAGACCTATGCCGCCCGAATCCAGCGAAAGCTGATGAAAAAGCAGCATTTGGTCGATGTCGCCGCCGGACGGAAAAAGGCGGATCTGGTGCTCAAGAACGCCACCTATGTCAACGTATTCTCAAATGAGCTGTGCAAAGGCGATATTGCCGTCGCCAGAGGGCAGATTGTCGGAATGGGGCGCTATGAGGGTGAAACGGAAATCGACGTGTCGGGAAAGATCGTCTGCCCCGGCTTCGTTGACGCGCATATTCATTTGGAGTCCTCCCTCGTCTGCCCGACGGAGTTTGCACGGGCAGTCATCCCGCACGGCACCACCACCGTCATCACCGATCCGCACGAGATTACAAACGTCATGGGAACCGACGGCATCGACTATATGCTTCAGGCCACGGAAGGACTGCCCATCGATGTACGCTTTATGCTGCCGAGCTGTGTGCCCGCCACTCCCCTGGATGAAGCCGGCGCCGTCCTCGACTACCGCGCCATCGACTCCTTCTATGATCACCCGCGTGTCAACGGTCTGGCGGAAATGATGAACTTTGTCGGTGTCATCAACGGCGATGCCGACGTCATCAGCAAGATCGTCGCCGCACAGGCGCATCACAAAAAGATCGACGGTCACGCCCCCGGTCTCACAGGACAGGATCTGTGCGCCTACATCACGGCGGGCGTCTACTCCGATCACGAGTGCTCCACAATGGAAGACGCGATGGCAAAGCTCCGTCTCGGTCAGTTCATCATGATCCGCGACGGCACGGCGGCGCATAATCTGGAGGCACTGGTCGATCTGCTGAAGCAGCCGTATTACGACCGCTGTATGTTCTGTACGGACGATAAGCACCCCATTGACCTGCTGGAAAAGGGTCACATCGACTACATCATTAAGAAAGCCATTTCCTACGGAGTTGATCCGATCATTGCCGTCAAGGCCGCCTGTCACAATCCCGCGCGCTATTTCGCGCTCAACAACCGCGGCGCCATTGCGCCGGGCTATCTGGCGGATTTCGCGATTATCGACAGCTTTGAAAACTTCAATGTGGAACTGGTATTCAAAAAAGGCGTCCTGACCTGCAAGAACGGGCAGGTGCAGCCCTTCACCGCCCCGCAGGTGGAGGACTATCTGGTGGATCGCGCCCACAGCACCTTCCACGTAGCGCGCCTGTCGGCGCAGGACTTCCACGACGAGCGTCCGCGCGGCGTAATCGGTCTGGTGCCCGGTGAGATCGTCTCCACGGACAACGGCTATGCCGGTGCGGTGGACATCGAGAAGGACATTCTTAAAATTGCGGTCGTGGAACGTCACAAAAACACACACCACATCGGTCAAGGCTATCTTCAGGGCTATGGCCTGAAGACAGGCGCGGTCGCCACCTCCATCTCGCATGACTCGCACAACATCATCGTCGTCGGAACAAACGAGGAGGACATGGCCTTCGCCGCCAACCGCATTGTGGAAAATCACGGCGGCATCGTCGTTGTGGAAAACGGCAAGGTGCTCGGTGAGGTCGTTCTGGAAATCGCCGGTTTGATGAGCGATGATAGCCTGATCTCGGTCAACAACAAGCTCGAAACCGCCAAAGAACAGGCGTTCCGTCTGGGCGTCTCGCGCGGCATCGATCCGTTTATGACGCTTTCGTTCATGTCGCTGCCGGTCATTCCGACACTCCGCCTGACGACACGCGGCGTTATCGACGTCATCAAACAGCAGTACATCTGATCCCCGACTCACAGGCGCTCTCCCACGGAGGGCGCCTTTTTGTTGCGCCCGGAATTGACAAAAACGTCCATTTTGGTTATACTATACTTTTAGAACGCAATATCTGGTATTCTGACAATTAGGGTGAGTATTATGGCAAAAAAACAGGTCTACGGCAACGACACCATCACCGCTCTGAAAGGCGCCGACCGCGTGCGCAAACGCCCGGCCGTTATTTTCGGTTCGGACGATCTGGCAGGCTGTGAGCACGCCGCCTTTGAGATTCTCTCCAACGCCATTGACGAGGCGCGTGAGGGACACGGCGACCTGATCATCGTAACGCGCTATGAAGATCACAGCATCGAAGTCGAGGACTTCGGCCGCGGCTGTCCCGTGGATTGGAATGAAAAAGAGCAGCGCTATAACTGGGAGCTGGTCTTCTGCGAGCTGTATGCAGGCGGAAAATACCGAAACAACGCCGGCGAGAACTATGAATACTCACTCGGTATGAACGGCCTCGGCACCTGCGCTACACAATATGCCTCGGAATACTTTGACGCGCGGATTTACCGCGACGGCTTCCAATACACGCTCCATTTCGAAAAGGGCAACATCGTCGGTAAGCTCGAAAAGGAACCGTCCGACCGAAAGAAAACCGGCTCCTGCTTTCGCTGGCGACCGGATTTGGAGGTTTTTACCGACATTGCCATCCCGGCGGAATACTTTCTCGACACACTCAAGCGGCAGGCCGTCGCCAACGCGGGCGTGACCTTCCGTTTCCGAAACCAGGCAGGCGGAAAGTTTGAAACAACGGAGTTTTCCTATCCCAACGGCATTGTCGACTATATCAACGAGCTGACCGAGGGCAACGCTTTTACCATGCCCCAATACTGGGAGGCCGAGCGAAAAGGACGCGACCGCGAGGACCGGCCGGAATACAAGCTCAGGATTACCGCCGCCTGCTGCTTCAGCCGCAGCATGAACCGTCTGGAATACTACCACAACTCCTCTTGGCTGGAATACGGCGGTGCACCGGATAAGGCCGTGCGCAACGCCTTTGTCTACGCCATCGACGCCTATCTTAAGCAGAACGGCAAGTATGTGAAGAACGAATCGAAGATCACCTTCCAGGACGTTGCCGATTGTCTGGTGCTGGTAACCAACTGCTTTTCAACAATGGCATCCTATGAGAACCAGACAAAAAAATCCATCAACAACAAGTTCATCCAGGAGGCCATGACGGAGTTCTTCCGCAATCGGCTTCAGGTTTATTTTATCGAAAACAAGCAGGAGGCGGACAAGATTGCCGAGCAGGTGCTCGTCAACAAGCGCAGCCGCGAAACAGCCGAGCGCGCACGGCTGACCGTGAAGAAAAAGCTCTCCGGAAATCTGGACATCTCCAACCGCGTACAGAAGTTTGTTGACTGCCGCAGCCGTGAGTCCGACAGGCGCGAGCTTTACATCGTCGAGGGCGACAGCGCCATGGGCGCGGTTAAGCTCTCGCGCGACGCGGAATTCCAGGGGATTATGCCCGTACGCGGCAAGATTCTGAACTGCCTCAAGGCGGATTACGGGCGCATCTTCAAAAGCGAGATTATCACGGATCTTTTGCGTGTCATGGGCTGCGGCGTAGAGGTGCGCGACAAGCACGTCAAGGATCTGGCCGCCTTTGACCTCGGCGCTCTGCGCTGGAACAAAATTGTCATCTGCACCGATGCCGACTATGACGGCTTCCAAATTCGCACGTTGATTCTGACCATGCTTTACCGGCTTGTGCCCACACTCATCCGGGAGGGCTATGTTTACATTGCCGAAACGCCGCTGTTTGAGATCACCACGAAGGACAAAACCTGGTTTGCCTACACCGAGCAGGAAAAGGCGCAGATCCTTGCACAGCTTGAAGGGCAGAAATTCGCTGTCGCACGTTCCAAAGGTCTCGGCGAAAACGAGCCGGATATGATGTGGCTGACGACAATGAATCCGGAGACTCGGCGTCTGATCAAGGTGATGCCCGAGGATGCGGAGAAAACGTCCTTCTTCTTCGATCTGCTGCTCGGCGACAATCTCAGCGGTCGCAAGGATTATATCGCCGAAAACGGCAGTCAATACCTTGATCTGGCCGATCTTTCATAAAAGGAGGAGCGAACCATGGCACGGAAAAAAAAGGAGCCGGAACAGAAAAAGCTCGCCGTTTCCAATGTAGAAGGCCTTCACGCGGAGGTGATAGAGCAACCGATTACCGACACGCTGGTCGGAAACTATATGCCTTATGCGATGTCCGTCATCGTTTCGCGCGCCATTCCGGAGATTGACGGTTTCAAGCCCTCGCATCGCAAGCTGCTGTATACCATGTATAAAATGGGTCTGCTTAACGGCGCGCGGCGCAAATCCGCCGATATTGTCGGTCAGACCATGGGACTGAACCCTCACGGCGACGCCGCGATTTATGAGACGATGGTACGTCTGGCACGCGGCAATGAAGCGCTTTTAACGCCTTTTGTCGATTCCAAGGGCAACTTCGGCAAGGTCTACTCGCGGGATATGGCCTATGCCGCTTCGCGTTACACCGAGGCCAAGCTGGAACCGATCTGCGCGGAAATCTTCCGCGATATTGACTCCGAGACCGTTGACTTTGTAGACAACTATTCCAACACGATGAAAGAGCCGGTGCTGCTCCCGACAGCCTATCCGAATGTGCTTGTTTCAGCCAATATGGGCATTGCCGTCGGCATGGCCAGTAATATCTGCGGCTTTAATCTGCGCGAGGTGTGTAAGACCGCCGTTGCGTGGATCCGTAACCCGGACTGCGATCTGCTTCAGACGCTCCCTGCGCCCGATTTTTCCACCGGCGGCGAGATTCTCTACGACCCGGTGCAAATGGAGGAAGTCTACCGCACCGGCCGCGGCGCAGTCCGTCTGCGCGCCCGTTGGCGCTATATGAAGGAAGGCAATCTCATTGAAATCTATGAGATTCCCTACACGACTACCACCGAGGCAATCATCGACAAGGTCTCCGAGCTGATCAAAGCAGGAAAAATCCGTGAGATTGCCGATATGCGCGACGAAACCGATCTGTCCGGTCTGAAGCTGACCATCGACCTCAAGCGCGGCGTCGATCCGGACAAGCTTATGCAGAAGCTCTTCCGCGCCACACCGCTTCAGGACAGCTTCGCCTGCAACTTCAATATTCTGATTGCCGGAATGCCGCGCGTTCTTGGTGTGCGCGAGATTCTGGAGGAGTGGACGGCATGGCGCACGGAATGCGTGCGCCGTCGCGTGAGCTACCGCAAGGCACGCAAGGCCGAAAAGCTGCATCTGCTGCGTGGTCTGAAGCGCATCCTGCTTGACATCGATAAGGCCATCGCCATCATTCGCGAAACGGAATCCGATGCGGAGGTTGTGCCGAATTTGATGATCGGTTTCGGTATTGACCGCCTTCAGGCCGAATATGTCGCAGAAATCAAGCTGCGCAATATCAACAAGGAATACATTCTCAAGCGCACCGATGAGGTGGACGCATTGGCTGCGGAGATTGCCGAGCTGGAGGCCGTTCTGGGAAGCAAGGCGCGGCTGCGTGGCATCATCGTCGAGGAGCTGGAGGCCATCGCCGAAAAATACGGCAAAGAACGCCGAACCGGCATCGTCTACGCCGTCGAGGAGGACGCCGTCGAACCGGAGGAGCAGATTGCTGACTACCCCGTGAGCATTTTTCTCTCACGCGAGGGCTATTTCAAAAAAATCACGCCGCAGTCACTTCGGATGTCCGGTGAGCAGAAGTATAAGGAGGGCGACGGCCTGCTGCGGAGCGTCGAAACGTCGAACGCGGCAGAGCTGCTGTTCTTCACCGACCGTTGCCAGGTCTACAAGGCGCGCTGCGCCGATTTTGACGACGGAAAGGCTTCCGTCCTCGGCGACTATCTGCCGAGCAAGCTCGGCTTCGACGAGGGGGAAGGCATCGTTGATGTTTGCCTGCCCGGAGACTGGAGCGGCAATATGCTCTTTGTCTTTGAAAACGGTAAGGCCGCCAAGGTCGCGCTGTCAGAGTACCGCACAAAGTCCAATCGCCGCAAGCTCACCGGCGCTTACAGCGACAAAAGCCCGCTCAAAGCGCTGTTCCTGCTGCCGCAGGACGATCAGCTTGCGCTTTATTCCACCGACGGCCGCGCACTGATCTTCTCAACGGCGCAGCTTGCCGCCAAAACCACCCGCACCACGCAGGGCGTGGCCGTTCTGTCGCTCAAACGGAAGGCCGTGCTGCACCGCGCGGCGCTGCTGCGTGACAGCGGCATTGTAAACGAATCACGCTACCGCACCCGCACGCTCCCCGCCGCTGGTGCGCTTCTCAAGGATGAGGACGCCGAGCAGAAGCAGATTACGATGGAGATTTAACGCCGTGAAAACAAACCTGAAACAAACGCTCCGCAACGCCGTAATGATTATCGTCGGCAGCGCCGTATTTGCGCTGGGCTTCGATCTGTTCCTTGAACCGGGCGGAATCAACAGTGGCGGCGTATCCGGTATTGCCATGCTGATCGTCTACGGGCTGAAGCCGAAGCATCTCACCGTGGGCATTCTCAGTGCTTTCATGAATATTCCGCTGTTCTTCTGCGGCTACCGCAAAATCGGTAAGGGCTTTTTCTTCGGCTCTCTTTTGGGAATGCTCGCATCATCGCTTTTCTTTGATCTTTTTGCAGCCATTCTCCCCGTGCCGCAGGTTGAGCCGCTCGTTGCCTGCATCTTCGGCGGCGCAGCCGTCGGATTGGGACTGGCATTGGTATTTCTCGGCGGCGCCTCCACCGGCGGAATCGATATTGTGGCGCGCCTCATCAAGCTGCGTCTGCGCAGCTTCCCCATCGGTAAGATCATTCTTGCCTTCGATCTGTGTACCGCAATCGTCACCGGTGTTGTCTACGGGCAGGTGCAGAATACGCTCTACAGCGCACTGGCACTGTTTCTGTCCTCCATCGTTCTGGATAAAGTGATCTACTCGATGGATTATGCCAAGGTCGCGCTGATCATTTCGGATCGTTATGACGAGATTGCCCGAGAGATTGACAAAACACTCGACCGCGGCGTGACGCTTTTACAGGGACAGGGACAGTATAAGCGCAGCGATAAGTACGTCCTGCTCAGCGCCGTGCGCAAGGGTCAGCTCGGCGAGCTGAAGAGCCTGGTTTACGGAATCGACCCGAATGCATTCGTCATTTTGCAGGATGCCGTTCAGGTGCTCGGCGACGGATTTAAGCGCTACGATCGCTTTGAGCTATGAAAAAAAGCCCCACAAGGAGGGACTACGCCATGAAAAAGCGACTGCTCTGCCTTCTGCTGTGCGCAGCGGCAATCCTTACGAGCGCCTGCACGTTTTTTTCGGGAGAATACCGCTCTACGAAGGAACACGAAGAGCAAAGTCAGCCGTCCTCCACAGCACCGAGCGAGGACGAGGGTCCTGCCGTCGTTCACAACCGCAACGAGCTGCGCGGAGAGATGCTGCGCTTTGTGCGCGACTGGCGCGAAGCAGGCGCCATCCTGACGCAGGACTATCTCGGCGATCTTTCCGAGGATCTGCCCGACGCACTGCATTATATCACCGAGGAGGATCCCGTCGGCTCCTTCGCCGTTGACTATGCCGATGCCGAGCTTCTGGACGGCGGCGTGATCTCTCTGCGGATCGTGTTCCGCCGTTCCGCCGCGGAGATCGATGCCATTGTCACCGTGGATGGGATCGACGACGCCTACGATATGATCTACCGTATGCTGGAAAACTGCAGGACCTCTCTAACACTTCGGATTCGCGATTACGAGGAAACGGACTTTCTGCAAAGCATTCGCAGCTATAGTCTCATGCACCTGACAACCGTTGCGGCCGTGCCGCAGGTTTCGGCGCAGCTCTATCCCAAAAGCGGACGAACGCGAATTCTGGAGCTGCACTTTGTATTTCCGGAATCCCGTGATGCACTGCTCCTGAAAGCGGAATCCGTAGCGACAATCCTGAATTCCGCACGCAGCTTTGTCTCCGGCGGCAGCAACGATACGCGGCGTCTGGAGCTGATTTATCGCTTCCTGAAAAACCGCTTTCAATATACGCCCATTTCCGAAGAGCCGGCTACCCCGGCCTACTCGCTGCTCTGTGAAGGAAAGCTCCACAGTCTGTCGCTGGCTGCGGTGTGCCGCTTTGAGGGTGCGATGTC
Source organism: uncultured Oscillospiraceae bacterium (assembly GCA_934645175.1). Taxonomy (GTDB): domain Bacteria; phylum Bacillota; class Clostridia; order Oscillospirales; family Oscillospiraceae; genus JAZOXB01. The sequence continues at coordinate 4,810 of CAKUDE010000022.1, read as the reverse complement.
CAATCTTTCCTGTGGGCTCATAGAGGGAACGAAAAACGGCGAGCCGTACTTCTGGAACACCATCCTAATCGCTCAAGGGGGTGAATCCGTAACGTACCACGTTGACCTGATGCGGGATCTGCTCGACGATCAGGATGTGCCCGTTCTCCGTACGGATGCAGAGCTGATTTCCGAGGGCTACGATTGGCCGGGAGCGCCGCAGCCAACGCCGGAACCGACGGAAGAAAGCTGAAAAAAGCGAATTTTCTACTTGACAAATTCGATTCATGCCGCTATAATAGTCCTCGCAGTTCAGCCGAGCAGCATGGACGTGCGGGTGTAGCTCATCCGGTAGAGCGCCACCTTGCCAAGGTGGAGGTAGCGAGTTCGAGCCTCGTCACCCGCTCCAGAAAAAAGCAGCCTTTGGGCTGCTTTTTTGTTTTTGAAAGCACCTGCTTGTATGCCATTATACGGGAAGCATCGCCCGGCGCGGCACGCTAAGGCAGTTTCCCACAGGATTGCCGCAGCCGACGGCTGTTAAGATTGCCACAGTCTGCGTATCCGTTCGACGAAGACTCCCGCTCCTCGCCCTACTACTCTGCAAGCGCCGCACAAAGCGCCTTGCGTGCCGGAACGGAGCGCTCCGGTACAATACCGCAGCCGATAAACTCCGTTCCGTCTGTCAGGCGCGTGCCAATGGAGACGATCCGCGCCGTTGCATCGTCCGGCAGACGCAAAAGAAGCGGCGTACCCGTGGAACCGTGGGTGCTTTGCCCGATCAGTCGCGCACGGGCGCTCGCTCGGAACATGGCGCATAATTCCTCCGCAGCCGAGATTGTCGCCCGTGAGGTCAGAAGTGTAACCGGCCCGGTAAAGCAGGCCTTCCGCCCCGGTGTACCCAGGCGCTGCACATAGTGCTCAAACTCCATGCGGCGCACGACACGCAACAGCCGTTCGTCACGCAGCTCGCGGCCGTATTGACTCGCAACGGCGAGGTCGCTCCCGCGAAGGCTGCGCGTCCATTTTGCGCAAACGGGAAACTCGCCGTCGATGAAAAGCTGCGCGATCTCCGCACCGACCGAGGTCATGCCGCCAATGCAGTCGCGCAGATCCAGCACGACCTTTTCCGGCCGCTGCGTATCCATTGCCTCGGCCAGGCGTCTCGCCGTGTCCTCATGCAGCAAATCGGGAATTTCAGCCAACAGCACATTCCCCGCGCGACGGAGCACCAGACCGTCGGAAACGCTCAACAGCGGCAGATACTCGGTATCCCGCGGCGCGTGCAGAAGCTCGGGGCGCGGGCTCATCAGGTCAAACGGAAAATCCCCCGCTTGTGTGCCGAGCACATTGCCGCGCGGCTCTACAAAAAACGGCAGCAGCAAATCGAGCTTTGAAGGGTAGATGCTCGCTCCGATGTGGTAGCAATAAGGCGTAATCCGTCCCAAAAAATCGTCAAACGGCACGCCGTTGAGCGTCGTCACCTCTGCGCCGAGCAGCGCCGCACCCTCCGGCGCGATGTGTCTGACATACCACGCTCCGTCGTATTCCAATCGGAACGGCACAAAGCCGCGCATCTCGCGCAGTCTTCGCGGCGGCAGATAGTCTGTGTGTCCGTCGCCAAGCCGTGCCAGAAATCGTGTCAGCAGCAGATGGAAGTCCGTTTCATCGCAATCGAAAATCTGTGCCAAAGTCTCGCGGTAGGCCGCGTCCCAATCAATGGGATTACGGTCGAAATAGGGAAAAACCGCATCCGCATATTTCCAAAGTGTAGAGAGTGCAAAAATTCTGTCGTTTTGATTCATCCTGGTTCCCTCCCGTGTCTCCGCTTAGTATAACGGCAAACGAGCAGAAGAACAAGTCTTGAAATATTGTGCAAAATCTGCTATAATATAGACTGTAAAGAGAATAAAGGAGGCAACCTTATGTCTGCATACGCAAAGGAGCTGTGCCGCTGGCTCGACGGCGGCGTTTCTCCCTACCACACCATAGAGATGGCAGCCGAGTGGCTGCGGGAGCGCGGCTTTACCGAGCTTGCGCTGGGCGGTGAGTTCGCTCCCGTCAAGGGCGGCAAGTACTATGTCGCCGACGGCACCTTCCTTGCCGCTTTCACCGTCGGCCGGAAGGCCGATTATTTCCGCGTAGCTGCGTGTCACACCGACTGGCCCTGTATGCGTATCAAGCCGAATCCCGAGCAGATCTCCGGCGGCTGCTGCAAGCTCAGCGTGGAGCCCTACGGCGGCGCAATTCTGAATTCCTGGCTTGACCGTCCGCTCTCCCTCGCCGGGATTGCGCTGGTGCGCACAGACGATCCCATGCACCCGGAAAAGCGGCTCGTCGCGTGGAGTGAGGCTCTGCTGACGATTCCGAACCTTGCCATTCACATGAATCGCGAGGTCAACAAAGGTGTAGCAACCCGTCCGAATGTCGATATGCTGCCCCTTTGCCGCGCCGTGGAGGCCGGTTGGAGCAAGGACGGCTATCTTCTCGGTAAGCTCGCCGAAAAGCTCGGCGTGAAGCCCGAGGACGTGCTGAGCTATGAGCTGTGCGCCTACTGCGCCGATAAAGCCGAATTCGTCGGCTTTGACGGCGACTTCCTCTCCTCCCCCCGACTTGACAACCTCACCTCCGTACACGCCTGTCTGGACGGTCTGGCGCGTAGTCAGGGCGATGGAATCAATGTTGCCGTACTTTACGATAATGAGGAAATCGGCAGCAACACTCGCCGTGGCGGCGACAGCGCCACATTGGGAGTCATCCTGGAAAAGCTGACGCTTGCACTGGGTATGGATCGCTCGGCGTATCTGAACGCCTGTGTCAACGGGATGCTTCTGTCCTGCGATGCAGCGCACGCCATGCATCCGAATCATCCCGAATACGCCGACCCGGCCAATGCGCCGCTGCTCGGCAGGGGCGTCGCGCTCAAGCGCAGTCCCCGTTATTCCTCGGATGCCGAGACCTGCGCCGTCGTGCGCGGTCTTTGCGAGAAAAACGGCATCGCGATGCAAACCTACATGAACCGCGCGGATCTTCCGGGCGGCAGTACCGTCGGCTCGATGGCTTCGGCGCTGTTGGCCATGCCGGCGGCGGATGTCGGCGTACCGCTGCTGGGAATGCACTCCGCACGCGAGCTGATGGGCGCCGCGGATCAGGAGGCCTTCTGTCGCCTGTGCGAGGTCTTCTTTGCATCCTGACGATGCCACTGTACAGTCCCCTTCCGCGCGATTTTGCGGAAGGGGACTGCTCTGTAAAATTGTCGTAAAATCCGCATCATAGACGCAGGGACTTCTTGACTTTTTCTCGTCCGGCAGATATGATGTATTAGATGCGGTTCGGGATACACGCGCTTTCCCCGCTTCCCGCAAGGCAAAAGTCCCGACCCTGTCCAATGATCGAACCGCCGCCCGGCGGTCGGAGTATGGAGGAATCAAAGCCTATGGAATGGCTGCTTGACCTGTTCGGAAACGTTGCAAACTTCACATGGCAGCAGGGTGTGATGATCGTCATCGGCGCCGTGCTGATCTACCTTGCCATCAAGAAGGAGATGGAACCGGCGCTGCTGATGCCGATGGGCTTCGGGGCGATTCTTGTCAATCTGCCCTTCGTCAACACGGAGGCAATCGAAACGCTGTTCAACGCCGGTATCGCCACGGAGCTGTTTCCGCTGCTGCTGTTTATCGGTATCGGCGCGATGATCGACTTTGGTCCGCTGCTGAGTAATCCAAAAATGTTCCTCTTCGGCGCCGCAGCACAGTTCGGCATCTTCTTTGTGTTGGTCATCGCGGTGCTTTGCGGGTTTAATCTGCAGGATGCCGCCTCCACTGCCGTCATCGCCGCAGCCGACGGCCCGACGAGCATTTTTGTCGCCAATTACTTTGGCAGCCAATATCAGGGCGCGATCATGGTCGCCGCCTATTCCTACATGGCATTGGTTCCGATTATCCAACCGCCTATCATCAAAGCCATCACCACAAAAAAAGAGCGGCGCATCCATATGGACTATACGCCCAGCAAGGTCAGTAAGACGACACGAATCCTGTTTCCGATCTTCGTTACGATCATTGCAGGCACCATTGCGCCCAAGAGCGCAGAGCTGGTCGGCTTCCTGATGTTCGGCAATCTGCTTCGCGAATGCGGCGTACTCGACAGCTTGAGCCAATCCGCACAGCATGAACTGGCAAATCTCATCACGCTGGTGCTCGGCCTTTCCGTCGCCTTCCGGATGAAAGCGGAGATGTTCATCACATGGAATACCCTGCTGATTCTCGGACTCGGTCTGCTGGGCTTCGTGTTCGATACCGTCGGCGGCGTATTCTTCGCCAAGTTGCTCAACCTGTTCTCAAAAAAGAAGGTCAACCCCATGATCGGCGCCGCCGGTATCTCAGCCTTCCCGATGGCCTCACGCATGGTGCATAAGATGGGCCGCGATGAAGATCCCTACAACTTCCTGCTGATGCACGCGGCCGGCGCGAATGTCAGCGGCCAGATCGCCTCGGTCATTGCCGGCGGTCTGATTATCACGCTTGTCGAAAAGCTGCTGCACTAAAAGGAGGAACGTTCTGTGAATGTGAACTGGGCACTTGTTTTGGACTGTCTCGGCATCATGGGCAAGGGAATGCTCGGCATCTTCGCCGTGATCCTCGCGATTTGGGGGCTGGTTGCCCTGCTCAATCGTGTCACCGGAAAAAAGTCCGATACCTGAATGACAAAAATCTCCTCTGTGCGTAACAGAGGAGATTTTTGTCGGTATCTCAGACTGAAGTGACCCCAAAAAGTTAGACAATATTTTGAAGCAAAAATTGTTCAAGCAACCGAAAGGGCTTGCTGTCTGTGA
>CAKUDE010000021.1 GCA_934645175.1 uncultured Oscillospiraceae bacterium | reverse complement strand
TCCCTTTGCCATAAAAATCACCCCATTCGTTAGACATTATACCACATTGTCTAACAAATGGGGTGCGGTTCACTTCCGACAGGGACGGTTGAATCGTTTTTAACGGTAGAGGTAGTCGTAGCGGTCGCGGACGGTGAGAATGAAGACCTCAATCTCACCGGGAAGTGCATTGGGCGCCGAAAGATCGTATTCCGCCGTTTCCGTCAGACGCACGCGTACCTTGCCGTCCGAGAGGAAGCAGAAACCGAAGTTTTCGGATTCGTTCATGTCCTTCACCGTCTGGAACAGTGTGAACTTATCTTTGCAGGGCTGCGCCGCATAGGGACAGAAGCTCGTGCAGTTGCCGCATTCGTTGCACATTTTGTCGATGTGCAGTATCTGAGTGCGGCCGTCGGGCAGACGGATAACCACGTTGGCGCGGTTCGGACAAACGTCGGCACAGTTCTGACAGACGGTGTCGCAGTCGAGGCAGCGTTCACCCTCGCAGGCGACGTCCTTCGCCATGGCGAGGATGCCCTTCTTGGCGACGGCCTCGGCTTCGGTGGGATAGGCCTCGTCCGGAATGACATAAGTGTACGTTTTTCCGATGACTTCCTCGGCAAACCTTGCCGCATCCGCAATGCCTTCGACAACGGTTGCCGGGCCGCGGTGTGCGTCGCCTGCGCACCAGACATTTTCGACGTTTGTGCGGAAGGCGGGACCCTTGCGTTCCATTGCAATGCCGTTTTTTGCCATCAGAGCATCGTCAACCTGCTCGCCGACGGCGGAGATCACAAGATCGCAGGGAATTTCGACCGTTTCTCCGGTGGGGACGGGGCTTCTTCTGCCGGAGGCATCGGGGTCGCCAAGCTTCATTTTGTTACAGACGAGCCTGCCGTCACGTTGTTCGACGGGGGAAACCAGCTCCAGGAACTGTACGCCGTCGGCAATGGCCAGCTCCAGCTCCTCGGCATCGGCGGGCATATACTTCTTGGTGCGGCGGTAGATCAGCGTTGCAGACAGCGCACCCTCACGCTTTGCCACACGCGCCGCGTCCATTGCGGTGTTGCCGCCGCCAACCACGGCTACATGACCCAGCTCTCCGCCACGACCGGCTTTGCGCTCGGCCAACCAGCCGATAACGCCGCGGACATTGCCGGGAATGTCCAGCTTTCCGGGCTTCCATGCGCCGGTAGCAAGGAGAATGTGTGTATAGCCCTGCTGCTTCAGCTCCTCAACAGAGGGCGCTTCGGTGTTGAGACGAACCTCTGCGCCGTAGGCGGTCATAAGTGCGATGTCGCGGTCAATGGCCTTACCGCTGATGCGGAATTCGGGGATGACATGGCGGACAATGCCGCCGAGCTTATCGGTACGCTCGAAGATTGTGCAGACGATGCCTGCGCGTCCGAGGAAGTAGGCCGCGGCGATACCGGTAGGGCCGCCGCCGATGATAGCGGCTTTCTTACCGGGGACGGGGGTGGGGCGGACGATTCCTGCCATCAGAGCGTCATAACCCTTTTCGGCCGCGAGGAGCTTTGTGGCGCGGATCTGCACCGGCTCATCGTAGAAATTACGGCTGCATTTGCCCATGCAGCGGTGGGCACAGATGGTGCCCGTGATGAAGGGCAGGGGATTCTTTTCAGTGATAAGCCGCAGAGCTTCGTTGTAGAGCCCCTTTCTGCACAGCTCTATGTACTCCGGGATATCCTGTGCGATGGGACAGCCGCCCTTGCAGGGAGCGGTGTAGCAATCCATCCACGGCACACGCTCGGCTGATTTGCGCGAGGGCAGCGGCTTAACGGGCTTAACATGGTGATAATCCGTGCGGCATTCGTGCGCCAGTCTTGTGATCGCTTCGGTATCGGTTCCGGCAAAGGGCTTGAAGGGCAGCTTCTCGACCTTTTTTGCCATCTGCGCCAGACGGTTGTAGCCGCCGGGCTTGAGGATGGTCGTCGCGACGGTGATGGGCCAGATGCCAGCAGCGAAGAGCCTGTCGCAATTGAAGAATTCCGCGCCGCCTGCGAACGAGATCTTCATCCTGCCTTCAAATTGCGTGGAGATACGGCGGCACATTTCAATCGTCAGCGGGAACAGAGAGCGGCCGGACATATACATTTCATCGTTCGGCAGCTCGCCGCGCGTGGTATCGACAGGGAAGGTATTCGACAGCTTCAGACCAAATTCCAATCCGTTCCGGTCTGCCAGGGTCTGGAGACGCCCGAACATCGGCACGGCATCGCGCCACTGGAGGTCTTCGTTGAAATGGTGATCGTCAAAGACAATGTAGTCGTAGCCCATCGAATCAAGGATGGCGCGCGCGTCGTGATAGCCCAGAATGGTCGGGTTGCACTTGACGAAGGTGTTGAGCTTCTTTTCCGAGATCAGATAAGAGGCAATGCGCTCGATTTCGTCGGGCGGGCAGCCGTGCAGTGTGGAGAGCGTTACGGAGCGCGAAACACGCGGGGAAATCCCGGCGATGAATTCCGCCTCGTCGGGGAACAGCTCGGTAAGCACCTGTTTGCATTCGGCAAAGACCGGCGCACGCGTGGCGTCCTTCATCGACTCAATGTAGTTATCGACCTTTTCGCCCTTGATACCCTCCAGGTCATAACCGACGGACATATTGAACACGAAGCCGTCCGGGTCGCCGTAGCCCCAGACCTTTGCCATAATCTTCAGCGCGCACCATGCCTTGATGTATTCGTCAAGTGCCTGGCGCACTTCAAGCTCCGTGGACCATTCCTGATTATAGCCCTCGTCGTCGGCAAGGATGCAGGGACGCGGGACGCAGCGGGCCAGCTCCTCGCCGTCCATCTTCTGGACGGTCTTGACCTCAAAGAAGCGGGCGCCCGCGACATAGGAGGCGATGATATTCTGTGCGAGCTGACTGTTCGGGCCTGCGGCGGGGCCGAAGGGCGTTTCGATCTTTTCCCCGAAGATCGGCAGCGTTTTGGTGGGATCGGCGATGTAGGCCTTGTGTACGCCGAAGACTTCGCCGGTGGCCGCGCGCTCTCGCACGACCCAGTTCATCAATTCCCGGAAGGGAATCGGATACATTTTTTCAGACATAGAGAATCCTCCGTTTTTATCAATAGGCTCTGTGGTTCAGAGCGCCCCACAGTTTTTTTGCTTCCTCCAAAATATGCGCGTTTTCGGCTTCCTCATCGATTCCGATCAATTCGCGATCCTTCATGAGCAGCTTGCCGTTGGCTATGGTCGTCTGGCACTGGCGGCCGGTCATGCCAAAGAGAATATGGCCGTCGATGTTTGCGTCGGAGAAGGGGGTAAAGGGCTTGTAGTCCATCACAATCACATCGGCCGCCGCGCCGGGCTCCAATACGCCCAGCTTGTCCGGGAAATACTTTGCACCGATTTTTGCGTTGTTATTAAACAGCATATCCGTGACTTCGCACCAGCCGACATTCGGCAGACAGGCGTTCTGGCGCTGTGCACAAAGCGCGACCTTGATCGATTCGAGCATATCGTTCGTATAAGCGTCCGTGCCCATACCAAGCAGCACGCCCGCCTTATACAACGGCAGCACCGGGCAGGTGCCGACGGCGTTGCCCATGTTGGATTCCGGGTTGTTGACGACCATCGTGTTTGTGTTTTTGATGATCTCGATCTCGGCGGAGTTGACATGAATGCAGTGGCCGAGGATGGTCTTTTCGCCCAGAATTCCATGATCCTGAAGACGCTGCACCGGACGCCGGCCATAATTTTGCAGAGAGTCGTATACGTCGTTCATGCCCTCGGAGACATGGATGTGGTAGCCTGTGCGGCCGTTGTTCGCTTCGACCATACGGTCAAAGGTTTTGTCCGAGATGGTAAACAGTGCGTGACCGCCGAACATGGCTGCCAGCATCGGATCCTTGCGCTTCTCGCACTCGGTGATCCAGTCGGCGTTTTCACGGATGGCCTCGAGGCACTTCTCCTCGCCGTCGCGGTCGGACACTTCGTAGCAGAGGCAGGAGCGGATGCCGAATTTCTTTGCCGAATCGGCGATTTGGAAAAGACTGCCGGGGATTTCGCAGTAAGAGGCATGGTGGTCGAAGATTGTCGTCACGCCCTGCTTGATGCAGTCGATATACAGCGCGTCTGCCGAGGCACGGGTGCCGGCAAGCGTCAGCTTGCGGTCAATGGCCCACCAGGTACCGTCAAGCACTTCATAGAAATTGGTCGGATTGTTGCCGTCGATGGACAGGCCGCGCGCCAGCGCGGAATAGATGTGCGTGTGTGCATTGATGAAGGCGGGCATGATCACGCCGCCCTTGGCATCAATAAACTCCGCCTCGGGGTATTTGGCGCGAAGCTCAGCCGTTTTACCGACCTCTTTGACCTTCGTACCGTCGATGACAACGCCGCCGTCCGGCAGGAAGGGAAGTGCGGCGCTTCTGGTAATGAGTTTGCCGTTTGCAAGAATATACATAGATCTACCTCCTTGAAAAATGCGTCGGGAAAAACAAAAATGGGGATGCAAAATGCATCTCCACCCAAGAAACCCTGAGTGATAGTCGTCAGCCCGTGCGCGAAGCACTTCGTTACAGCTATCAATCTTCAATTACACACCCATTATACCAAAGTTGACGGGAGGATGCAAATACTTTTTCTCTGCGCAGGTGGAAAAAAATACGCAGATTTTTTGGATAATTTGCCGAAAAAACCGGAGGACGGCAATCTGCCGCCCTCCGGATGAAAATTTATCCGTCAATACGATATTTGGATTTATAGCTGCGGTAGATCTCGGCGAATTCATGGCTGCCGCTTTCCTTGACCTCGTTGAGATATTCGTGCGTGCCGAAGCTGCCGGCATGCGTCTCAATGAGCGCAACGGCGAGGTTCGAGCAGTGATCGGAAATACGCTCATAGTTCGTCAGAAGGTCAGACAGAACAAAGCCCAGCTCAATGGTGCATACGCCCTGCTGGAGGCGCTCGATGTGCTTCGTCTTTGCATCGGAAATCAGAAGATCGATCACCTGCTCCAGAGGCTCAATGCGACGGGCGGTATCCAGGTCCTCCTTGCAGAAGGAGTCGATGGTCAGATTCAGAATCTCCTTCAATGCGGCGGTGAGATTATCGACCTCCTGCCGTGCCTGCTCGGAGAAGTGGATCTTTTTGTCATGGATTTCCTGCGCGCTTCGCAGCAGATTTACGGCATGGTCGCCCAGACGCTCCAGATCGCCGATGCTGTGCAGCATTTTGGAGACTTCCTGTGAGTCTTTTTCCGACAGGGATTTTCGGGCCAGCTTTACCAGGAAGGTGCCGAGCTTGTCCTCGTACATATCCAGCTCGTCTTCTTTTTTCAAAACCTCCGCCGCACCCTTTTCACTGTAGTTATACAGCAGACCAATGGAGGAGAGCAGCGTGTCGTGCGCGATATGCGCCATCTTCCGGGTGCGGGAATCGGCCTCGGCTACGGCGACGGAAACGGTGGACAGAAGGCGTTCGTCGAGGAATTCGGTCTTGTTTGTCGCTCTCGACGGGCGGACGAGAAGATTGGTCAGACGCTCCAGGTGGCTCCAGAAGGGCAGCAGGATCAGTGTGTTTGCCACGTTGAAAACGGTGTGGATCATAGCAACGCCGAAGATTGATACACTGCTGTGAATAAAGTCAAAACTAAAAAGTAGACTTGCGCCGTAGAACAGACCCATGCAGATGATGGTTCCGATGATTTTAATGATAATATGTACGATAGCGACTTTTTTTGCGTTTTTATTGACGCCAATGCTGGAGATCAGCGCAGTAACGCAGGTGCCGATGTTGGCGCCGAGCACGAGCGGGATTGCCATGTTATAGGTGATCTGGCCGGAGAGCGCAAGGTTCTGTACAATACCGATCGTACCGGCGGAGCTTTGGATGATGCCGGTAAAGACGGTGGAGATCAGAACCGCTACGATGGGATTATTAAAAGCAGTCAGCAGCGAATGAAATTGATCGGATCCTGCAAGCTCCTGGACAGAGGAACCCATCATGACCATGCCGTACATCAGGACGGAAAAGCCGACAAGGATACGGCCGAGATCATGACGGCGCGGTTTCTTGCTCAGTGTGATCATAGCCACACCAATCAGGGCGATGACCGGCGAAAAGTTTTTCGGATTTAAAACCGACAGAATACCGCTGTCTCCAATGCCGGACAGGGAGGTGATCCAGGTTGTGACCGTTGTGCCGATGTTCGATCCCATGATGACGCCGATCGTCTGGCCGAATTGCATAATACCGGAGTTCACAAGGCCGACCAGCATGACGGTCATGGCAGAGGACGACTGAATCGCGATGGTGATTATGAAGCCGAGCAGCATTGCCATCCACCGATTGCCTGTGATTTTCTTGAGCGAACGCTCCAATGAGCTGCCTGCAACCTTGCGCAGATTATCGGACATTACATTCATACCGAACAGGAAAAAGGCAAGCCCGCCGATCAGCAAAAGCACATCCATGCGAATCTCTCCGTTTCGTGGTTTTATAAAAGTTTTGTAAAGAATGAAGGCGCAAATCCGTCCTTTTATACTCTACGAAAAACGACGCGTGAAGTCAAGCGTATTCTCGGCTTTTTGAGAAGATTTTTCATACTGCACAAAAGCTTCCTCTTTTTCGCTGAAGATTCTTGTCGCTATTCCGCCCACCCTGTTGGTATGGAAATATGAATTCTTTGCAAAATTCCTGTATATAAATGGTAAAATCGGTATGCACACGGTGCGGACGGTTTTTTACAAAGCGCTACACAACGCACCTTTACAAATTGCCGCCGATGCGGTAGAATCATGGCGAAGGGGGAAGAAAACTATGGACGTCTCTGTTGCCCGCTGCGAGGATTATTCCGACGAAGCCTGTCAAAACGCGCTGCGGGAGGCCTTGGGGCCATTCGGCGGATTGAATTGGGTTCAGCCGGGAATGCGTATTGCCGTGAAGGCCAATCTGGTTTCTGCCATGAAGCCGGAAGCTGCCGCCACGACGCATCCCGCGCTGCTGCGCGCGCTGACGCGGGCGCTCACGGAGCATGGCGCAAGGGTTGTGATCGGCGACAGCCCCGGCGGGCTCTACAATGCGGCGTTTCTCAACCGCGTCTATTCTGCGACCGGAATGCGGGAGACGGGCGCGGAGCTGAATCAGAATTTCGCGCAGGGTGAAGCGGCCTTCCCGCAGGCGCACGTTGCCAGACACTTCACCTACACCTCCTATCTCGACGACGCCGACGCGATCATCAGTTTTGCCAAGCTCAAGAGCCACGGGATGATGTCCCTCTCCGCTGCAACGAAAAATCTGTTTGGCGCCGTGCCGGGGACGGTGAAGCCGGAGTATCATTTTCGTTATCCCGAGCCGTTGGATTTCGCCGCCATGCTAATTGATCTGAACGATTATTTCAAACCGAGATTGTATCTGGTCGACGCCGTGGAGGCAATGGAGGGCAACGGCCCGACTGCGGGTACTCCGCGCCATGTCGGCGCGCTGCTGGCCGGGACGGATTGCCATAAGGTCGATCTGATCTGCGCGAAGCTCATCGGTCTGGAGCCGATGGCCGTTCCGACGCTCCGTGCGGCCGCTAATTTCGGACGGATCGGGGAGAGTGCGGACTGTGTGGAGGTTTGCGGCCTGATGGAAGAACTGATCGTGCCGGATTTTGAGCGCATTGAGCGCGGCAGGGGAATGCAGTTTGAAACTCTGCTGCCGGGAAGGCTCGGCCGGGGCTTCAGTCGTGTGGTACGCAGGGCGCTGCGTTCGTCTCCGAGGCTCAAACGGAGTCTGTGCGTCGGCTGCGGAGTCTGCGCGGGAATCTGCCCTGCACATGCGATCGAGATTCGGGAAAAGCGTGCGAAAATCGATTTCGGAAAATGCATCCGCTGCTTCTGCTGTCAGGAATTCTGCCCCAAGGGGGCGATGAAGGTTCACCGTCCGCTGCCTGCGCGCCTTCTGAATCGTTCATAAGATCGATGACGGGCCCGACGCAGCAGCCTCCGCATGGATTGCACCTGAACAAAACCCGCACGACGTGTGAAAACGTCGTGCGGGTTTTACTTATGCTCTTGCAAGATAGCCTTCACAGACGGCGCGTGCCTCTGCGGCGACGGCACTTTCGTCAATGCCGGTCAGCCGGCCGTGGTCAACCGTCACGCGACCGTTTACAATCGTGTAGTCTACCGGTGCGCGCAGGCCGACCGTTCCAAATAGATTTTTCTCATCGACGGTCGCTCCGACGAGCTCGATGCGTCTGCGGTCAACCAGGAACAAATCGGCGCATTTTCCGATTTCGATTGCGCCGATGTCGCTACGGCCGAGCAGACTTGCAGAACCGCGCGTGGCCATTTTCAGTACGTCGTAACCGCTCGGCGCACGGCTGGAAGCGTTGAGCCGGTGCAGCAAATAACAGATGCGCAGCTCCTCAAGCAGGTCGGAGCCGTCCTGAGAGGCGGAACCGTCTACGGCCAGACCGACCTTGACTCCGCGCTCCAGCATTTCGGGGATCCGGGCGATACCGGATGAGAGCTTCATGTTCGATACCGGGCAGTGCGCGATGCCGGTGCCGCTCCGTGCAAGGACGTCCAGTTCTTCGGTTGTAAAGTGGATGCCGTGGGCATACCAGACGTCAGGTCCCAGCCAGCCCAGACTTGCCATATATTCCAGCGGCCGCATGGAAAAACGCGAAAGCGTGTAGTTTTCCTCGTCCTTTGTCTCGCAAAGGTGGGTATGCAGACGAACGCCATACTGCCGCGCCAGCTTTGCCGATTCGCGCAGCAGCGCCGGTGAGACGGAGAAAGGGGAACAGGGCGCCAGAACGATCTGGCGCATCGAGCCGTAGGACGGATCATGATAGCGTTCGATGACGCGCACGCTGTCGGCAAGTATTTCGTCAACCGTCTGCACGACGCTGTCCGGTGGCAGACCGCCGTCCTTTACGGACAGATCCATACTGCCGCGCGAGCTGACCATGCGCATCCCGAGCGTCCGCGCCGCTTCCAGCTGCGCGCCGATGAGATCGCCGCAGTTACGGGGGAAAACATAGTGGTGATCAAAGCAGGTTGTGCAGCCGTTTTTCATCAGCTCGGCCATGCCTGTCAGCGAGGAGAAGCGAACAACGGTTTCATCGAGGTTGCGCCAGATCTCGTACAGTGCGCGCAGCCAGTCGAACAGCTCCAGCTTCTGCACCTGCGGCAGGTTGCGTGAAAACTGCTGATACAGGTGATGATGTGTGTTGATCAGGCCGGGATAGCACAAAAGCTCGGAAGCGTCGATCGTCCGTTTGGCACGGATCTTCAGTGTTGCACCGATGGCTTCGATGCGGTTTTCCAGGATGTATACATCTACGTTGCGCAGCACGCGATCCGCGTCGTCGCAGGTGACGACGCAGGCAACGTTTTTCAGCAGCAGATCAGACATCGGCGGACTCCTTATTCCCTTTGCGGGTGAGAATGATGGTTGCGGTCATGGCTCCGGCGGAGAGCAGCAGGTATACGACGAACTGGAGTAACGCGGAGGTACGCGCTTTGGCAAGCAGCGCGCCTACCTGCGGTTGAGACAACAGGTAGGGAAGGAGCGTCATACCGAGCGTCAGAAGCCCAAAGACGAGCGCCAGCACACAGAACATGACCGCAAGTACACGAAGCAGGGCAGGAGGGGTTTGGCGGTTCAGAAGTACGAGAACGGCGAGAAGGACGGCGGCAAGGACGCAGATCGCGAAAAGCATCCATCCGGAGAGAAGGCGGCGCGCCAGCGCAATTGCGCCGGAAAGCGCCTCGGGCACCTGGGCGGCGCTTGTCTGCGCACGAAGGACAACGACGGCGGCCTCTGTTCGGAACGCTCTGGCTGCGCCGGTACGGACGCCGAACAGATCAAGATACTCTTCAAGGTTTTCCTCCAGAAACACACGCAGCGTATCATAGTCGCTCTGCGTCATGCGGTATCCCAGCTCCTGATAAATCAGCTCCTCATTCTGCCGCACAAAATCCACGACTTCGCCGACCGTCAGCGGATCTACGGGGCGGCCGTCGACCAGACTGCCCGTGTAGCGGCCGAGCGCATGGGCGATAAACTCGGACAGATCGCTCTTTCTCAACAGCGTCTCGATCGCCTCCGGAGTGAGCCGGTGACTGTGCACGAAATCTTCATCAATTCGGCGCAGAAGGTATTCCGGCAGGCGGACGGCGGCGTTATCCGTCATCTGGCCGGATTTTGGATCGGGCAGACGGATGTCTGCGATGTCGACATTGCTTACGGCGCTTTCTATTCCCTCCGCACTGAGTGCGGCGCGGGCGATGGTCAGAAGCCCGCTCAGCAGCAGAAGAAGGGCGAGCAGGACGCTGCAAACGATTGTCCAGCTCTTTACGGCTTTACCGGATGCTTGATTCATGTTCGGTCCTCCTGTTCTCTCCGTCCGTTTTAACGGCTTTTAAACATTTGTTGTCCCGGCGAGGACGTTCTTGTAATCCTCGTAGTTTTTCTGAAGCAGCGCGGGGGTGTCGAGCCCGTAGGGGCATTTTGAGGCACACCGGCCGCAGTGCAGACAGTTTTCGATTCGTTTCATTTTTTCCTGCATATCCGGCGTGAGCCATGCGGCGGAGGGTGCGCGGCGCAGCATCAGGCTCATACGGGCGCAGTTATTGATCTCGATTCCCGCGGGGCAGGGCATGCAGTAGCCGCAGCCGCGGCAGAATTCGCCCGTCAGCTCCCTGCGTTCGGCTTCGATGAAGCCGCGCAGCTCGTCGGTCATGACGGCGGGCACCTCGAAGAAGGCAAGCCATTCGTCCAGCTCACGTTCGCGCTGGATGCCCCAGATGGGCAGCACATTTTCAAATTGCGAAATGAAGGCAAACGCGGCGTCGGAGCGGCGGATGAGGCCGCCCGCCAGTCCCTTCATGGCAATCAGTCCCATGTTGGCCCGGCGGCACTTTTCCGCAAGCGCCTGCTCGCGTTCGGACGAGATGTAGCTGAAAGGGAATTGCAGCGTCTCGTACAGACCGGAGTCAATGATTTCCTCGGCAACGCCGATTCTGTGTGCCGTGGCGCCGATGTGACGGATCTTGCCCTGCTTTTTTGCCTCCAGCATACACTCGTACATACCTGTGCCGTCGCCGGGACGGAAGCACTGCGCGGCATTGTGGAATTGGTAGATATCGATATGGTCGGTTTTCAGCAGAGACAGCGAGGTCTCCAGATCACGCCAAAAGTTCTCCGGCGTTAGAGCGGCGGTTTTGGTCGCAACGTAGATGCCGTCCCAGTGACCACCGAAAGCAAGGCCGAGCTTTTCCTCGCTGTCGGAGTAGGCGCGGGCGGTGTCAAAGAAGGTCATGCCGCCGCTTCTGGCACGCCGCAGCAACGCGACGGCCTGTTCTTTCGTGACACGCTGTACGGGAAGCGCGCCGAAGGCATTCTGCGGTACGCAGATGCCGGTGGAACCGAGTGTTACGGTTTTCATAGACAAAATCCTCCTGTTGTCTTTCTGAATCCTCTATGTAAATTGTAAATTTCTCTTGCACAAACGACGCGGATGGGTTATACTGGAAGCGGAACGCCCAAGAAAAGGAGATTGACTTTTATGCTGAACCTCAAGCCCTATTTCCCGCCCGATTTTACCGAAAAGCGCTTTACCGACGCACCGGAGGCCGTGCTTGTTCCTGCACCCTTTGACGGTGTTGCACCGGAGCACTACCACGCAATGAGCATCTTCCCCGAATACTTTCACATCGACGGCCAATGGCTGCTTGCCGAAGAGAGCCGCATGGACTGCGTTGCCGTTCTGGAAAACGGCAAAGTCATCGTCCGCGAGCCGCGTCTGCTTAAAAAAGGCGACCTTGTCGTTACCGGCCGGACGGAGAACTGCGAGGACGGTATCTTTGTCCATCCCGACGGCTTCCGTGAGCAGAAGGGAAACCGGGATGTATTCGCCTTCCGCACCGGGCGCTCCCGTGAGACGGCATTTTCCCGCGATTACGACGAACTGTATGAGGTGCTGCGGCATGACCGCGACCACGGAAAGATCGTCTGGGTCATGGGGCCGGCCTTTGCATTCGACCATGATGCGCGCCGCGCAATGAGCAAGCTCATCGAGGCGGGCTATGTCCATGCCATCCTTGCAGGCAACGCGCTGGCGACGCATGATCTTGAGGCTGCTTACATCGGTACGGCGCTCGGTCAGGATATCTACACCCAGCAGTCAATGCCGAACGGGCATTACAACCATCTGGATACGATCAACCGCGTGCGCTTCCACGGCTCCATCGCGAACTTCATCAAGAACGAGCATATCGACAACGGCATTATCTATTCCTGTGAGAAGTGCGGCGTGCCCTATGTTCTCGGCGGCTCCATTCGCGACGACGGCCCGCTGCCCTGCGTTTACGGAAATGTCTACGAGGCGCAGAACGCCATGCGCGATCAGGTGCGCGCGGCGACGACGGTAATCAGCATGGCTACCATGCTGCATACCATCGCCACGGGAAACATGACGCCTTCATTCCGAGTGATGCCGGACGGCACCGTGCGTCAGGTTTATTTCTACTGTGTCGATACGGCGGAATTTGTTGTGAACAAACTGGCCGACCGCGGCAGTCTTTCGGCGCGTGGCATCGTAGCCAACGTACAGGACTTCATTGTCAACGTGCAGCGTGGCCTCGGCCTGTAAAGAGTATAACAAATTCGGGCACTTTTGGCAAGTATTTACGATTTTTTTTGCAGCGGCTTCCAAATGCGCGACGGAGCGCATTTCCGAGCGGCAAGCCCGACGGTGCGACCGCACCGTCGGGCTTGCCTGTTTTCCGATACGGCGTGCAGAGCGTGCGCCGCTCCACAAATTCATAAAAAGTTTACAGCGTATTTTGGAGATTTTATTGTAAAAGGGCGGAGAACGTGCTATGATTTCCACGTTTTAAGGGTAAATCTGAGCGTTTATGCCGCTCATTCAGGAGGTAAAACGTATGGCCAATCAGCAAAACGGAAAACGTCCGGAAAAAAATAACGAAACCCGCCCTTCCTCCAGCTTCTGGGTGGTAATCGCTGCGATTGTCCTGGTCGGAATGATGTTGGGTCAGCTCCTTTTTTCCAGCGGGACGAAGGTTTCCTACAATGTCTTTCTGGATCAGGTAAACAAGGACAATATTGAGGCCGTTGAGATCCAGTCCGACCGGATTCTGTTCCAGCTTCGCGGCACAAAGGAGCTTCCGCGCTCGCAGCAGAAGACCTACTATACCGGCCGGGTGTTCACGGATATGCCGCAGGATCTTGTTGATACGCTCTATAAAAACGGTGTGGAATTCGACAAGCTGATTGTGGAGGAAAACATCTTCACAACGCTGCTGTCGTGGGTATTGATGCCCGCGCTGCTTGTGCTGGGCTTCCTGTTCATTATGCGTATGGCTGCCAAATCCGGCGGCGGTATGGGCGGTATCGGCGCGATGGGCAAGAGCACTGCCAAGGTCTACATGGAAAAGGAGACCGGCGTAACCTTCCGTGACGTGGCCGGGCAGGATGAAGCCAAGGAATCGCTGCTGGAGATTATCGACTTTTTGAACAACCCGAAAAAATACACCGCCATCGGCGCAAAGCTTCCGAAGGGCGCATTGCTGGTCGGATCTCCCGGTACCGGCAAGACCCTGCTTGCCAAGGCGGTCGCCGGCGAGGCGCACGTCCCGTTCTTCTCCATTTCCGGCTCGGATTTTGAGGAGATGTTTGTCGGCGTCGGCGCAAGCCGCGTGCGCGACCTGTTCCACGAGGCATCCAAGGTGGCTCCGGCGATTATTTTCATCGACGAGATTGATGCGGTCGGCCATACGCGTGATTCCCGTTTCGGCAACGGCATGGATCAGACGCTGAATCAGCTTCTGGCGGAGATCGACGGCTTCGACTCGTCGAAGGGCGTTGTAATCCTTGCCGCAACGAACCGTCCCGAGGTTCTTGACCCTGCGCTTCTGCGCGCCGGACGCTTTGACCGCCGCATTGTGGTTGATCGTCCGAACCTTGAGGGGCGCTATCAGACGCTCCTGGTTCATACACGCAATATCCGACTTTCGGAAGATGTCGATCTTCGTAAGCTCGCGCAGGCGACGGCTGGCGCCGTCGGCGCCGACCTTGCCAATCTGGTCAATGAAGCCGCACTGCGCGCCGTGCGAAAGGGACGCCAGCTTGTCAATCAGGAGGATCTCCTTGTGTCCTTTGAGACCGTCATTGCCGGTACCGAGAAAAAGGGCACCGTCCTGACGGACATTGAAAAGCGTATTGTGGCATATCATGAGTGCGGTCATGCGCTTGTTGCCGCGCTGGAGAAGCACGCACAGCCCGTTTCCAAAATTACCATCGTTCCGCACACCTCCGGTGCGCTCGGCTATACCATGCAGATGCCGGAGGAGGAGAAGTATCTCAGCTCGCGCGAGGAGCTGCTCATCGAACTGCGTACACTGCTCGGCGGCCGCGCCGCAGAGCAGACCGTGTTCGGAATTCAGACAACCGGTGCGGCAAACGACATTCAGCGCGCCACGGAGCTGGCACGAAAAATGGTTACGCAGTACGGCATGAGCGAGGGCGTCGGCCTGATGGCGCTTGCCGCATCGCAGAACGAGTATCTCGGCGGAAGCACCCATATGGACTGCGCACAGAACACTGCGGCCGAAGCCGACCGCGAGGTGCGTAAGCTCCTGAACGACGCGTATGACGCCGCAAAAAATCTTCTGAACGAGCACCGTGCGCTTCTTGACGACGTCTCGCTGTATCTGCTTCAGAAGGAAACGATTACAGGCGACGAGCTGATGCGCTATGTGAATGCGGAGGATAAAAAAACCGAGCAGACGCAGGAGAGTGAGAGCGAATGAACTGGGAAGATGTTTGGAAGTTTCTTTCCTCGCTGACACTGGACCGCATTTTGCCTGCGCTTGGGATCGTCCTTGTCGGAGCCGTGCTGGTGCGTGTTGCAATGAAGGGGGTCGACCGTGCACTCTCGCGTTCCAGAGTGGATAAGACCGCCTTCGGAATTTTGAAGACCACTCTGCGTGTACTTCTGTACGGCATTGTTTTTCTGATCGCACTCGGCAGCATCGGCGTGGATGTCAGCTCGCTGGTTGCCGTTCTAAGCGTCGGCTCTCTGGCCGTGACGCTGGCCGTGCAGCAGACGCTCGGCAACATCGCCGGGGGCATTACGCTGATTGCCACGCATCCGTTCCATGTGGGCGATTACATTGAATTCGGCTCCGACGAGGGGACCGTCCAGGAAATCAATCTGAATTATACGCACATTGTCACCGCCGACGGCCGCAGGATTTTCATTCCGAACAGCGATGCCGCTTCCTCGCGTGTGTGCAACTACCCGGCTGACGGCAATCGCCGGCTGGATTTGAAGCTCAGTATCCCCTTTGACGTACCGCAGCAGAAGGTCACGCAGGCTCTGCTGCGCATCGCGGAGCAGGAAAAGCGTCTGCCGGAACCGGAGCCTGTTGTCCGGATTCTCGGTTATGAAAACGGTGCGGTGCAGTATGACCTGGTGCTTTGGACGACCTGTGCGGATTATTGGGACGTATTGTTTGATGTAAACAAGGCCGTCAAGACCGTGTTTGAACAGGAGGGTATCCCTCTGGCAGTACCTGTCGTCAAGGTTCAGCAATAGCGGCAGGACGAAAACGATCGTTTGCTTATGCGGCGGCATGGCAGACGTGTGTGACAAGCCGTTGGAATAGGCTTCATCGTGCGTTTCCGTTGTAGGCCGGGCAGAGAACAGCCCCGGTGCAGGCCGACTGACCTGCACCGGGGCGTTTTATACGGCACCGGTAAAAATCGGGCTTATTTCCCTGTGCAGCAGCTGCAGCTCCCGTCACAGTTCCCGGAAGCGCCGCTTTCCGGGAAGAATGCCTGCATCGGGAAGTCGATGCGGCTGAACAGGTCGCAGGGATCCTCCTCGCAGCATTCTTCGTCGCAGCATTCGCGCGTCGGCGCGCAGTATTCGCACACCGGGATGGTAAGCTGCGTTTCACGTTCCAGGCGCACGGTAGAGAACTGTCCGATGGTAACATACAGCCGCCGGCTGTCGCCGGTGAGCACGAGTTGTTCTCCGAAGGAGTCGGAAATGAAGGACGGGATGTTTGTGAGCAGGGTATCCTCCTTGCTGCCGTCGCCCAACTCTCGCACCTTGGCCGACAGAACCATCGGGTCGAGCGCTTCAACTACGGCCACCGGCTTGCTCCCCGCCGCCAGCTCCGGGAGAACGGGCTGCGCGTCTGTACTGCGGTAGATTTTGGCGCAGCTCTTGCCGCCGTAGAGTACGACACGCTTTGCAAAGACCGCAAGACCGGTGATCGTTGTCGGCCGGGTGCCGCCGAAAAGCGCATCGCCGAGGATTCGATAGTAGAATGTGATGTCCACGGCATAGTGACCGGATTTATAGCTCAGCGCTTCGACTTCAATGGCCGAATACAGCAGCTCGGCGCAGCGCGTTTTGGCGCCGGTTGAATTGTCAAGTGTTTCCTGTGAAGATTCGGTCAGATAGACACGGAGATCCTCGACACAGTCCTTATCAAGGCAACTGTCGACGATCTGCATCGTGTGTATGCAGACGGACCTTCCCGGTCCGTCAACAGGCTTACGGGTGTTGTCTGCCATAGAAAACCCTCCTGATGAGTCTTTAAGCAAAAGGATGCTTCATGACCATAGTATGCCGCGCCGCACCAAAGGTGAAATATTGAGGCGTCGCCGTAGACAAAACAGAAAAAATGTGGTAAAATAAAAGCACGCTGCAAACGGGAGGGCTCGACAAATGAAGACACAAATCCTCGGCGTCCGATATGATAATGTCACACCGCAGGAGGCGGTGGCGCTTGCGCGGGAGCTGCTCGCGCGGAAAAGACCCGTCTATTGCGTTACTCCCAATGCGGAAATGGCCTATGAGGCGCTGCACGACGAGGATTTTCGGGAGCTGCTGAACGGTGCGGCGCTGACTCTCCCGGACGGCGCGGGCGTCGTTCTTGCCGGAAAGATCGTCAAAACGCCGCTCAGGCAGAAGGTCGCCGGCGTCGATTTTGCGCAGAACCTTCTGGAGGTTCTGGAGCAGGAGGGATACCGCCTGTACCTTCTCGGCGGCAAGCCCGGTATCGGTGAGCTTGCGGCGAAAAAAATGCTGGAGAAGCACCCGAAGCTGGAAATCTGCGGCATCGCCGACGGCTATTTTCAGGATGAAGCGGCCGCAATGGCTGCCGTGAGTGCGGCGAAGGCGGATGTTCTCTTCGTGTGCCTCGGTTCGCCAAAACAGGAGCGGTTTATGCGGGCGCACTGCGGCGAAGGCGGTGTGACGCTGATGGTCGGCCTGGGAGGGACGCTCGATTCTATCGCAGGAACGGTTCGGCGCGCGCCGAAATGGATGATCCGCCTGCAGCTTGAATGGCTATATCGACTGATTAAGGAGCCCAGACGCTTTAAGAGAATGCTGCGGCTTCCGAAGTATGTTTTCGCTGCGCTTCGCAGCCGGAGAAAGGAGCGCTGACATGGGAAAGCTCATTGTGTTTGAAGGGACGGACGGCTCCGGTAAATCTACGCAATTCCGACTGATGACACAGCGGCTGAAAAATGAGGGCGTTGATTTTCGGACAATCGTATTTCCGCAGTACTCCGAGCCATCCTCTTCGCTCATACGGATGTATTTGGGCGGCGAATTCGGCGAGCGGCCGTCGGACGTTAACGCATACGCCGCCTCAACATTCTATGCGGTAGATCGCTTTGCGTCCTATCGCAAGGTCTGGCGCGGTTATTACCTTGACGGCGGCCTGTTGCTTTCCGATCGATATACGACATCCAATGCGGTACATCAGGCATCCAAAGAACCACCGGAAAAGCGCGAGAGCTTTTTCCGGTGGCTCTATGACCTGGAATACCGCTGCATGGAACTGCCGAAGCCCGATCTCGTCCTATACATGGACGTACCGACGGAGTTGACGGGGCAGATGCTCCGCCACCGTGAGGAGCTGACGCATACGCACGCGGATATTCATGAGCAGAATATGGATTATCTGCGCCGCTGCCGCGAAACAGGTCTTCAGGCGGCGAACTTCTATGGCTGGACGGTCGTTCACTGTGCAGCCGGCGGGAAGATGCGCTCCATTGAGGAGATCCACAACGAGATTTATGGTCTTATTGCGGCCTGTCTGGAGGAAAACTGAATGGTCTACATTGTTTTGGGGAACGGATTTGAGGAATGCGAGGCGACAATTCCCTGTACCGTGCTGCGGCGCGGAGGTGTGGATGCACGCTTTGCCGGTATCGGCGGCAGGCAGATCTGCGGCGCACGCGGTATTACGATCAGCGCTGACTGCACGGTTGAGCAGATCGACGTTCGACAGACGGAAATGATCGTATTGCCCGGCGGGCTGGGCGGTGTACACTCCATCGCAGGCTGCCCGCACCTTCTGGAAACGGTCCGCCGGGTTCATGCCTGCGGCGGCTATGTTGCCGCCATCTGCGCGGCGCCGACGGTTCTGTCTGCGCTCGGCTTGCTGGAGGGACGGCGTGCCACCGTCTATCCCGGTATGGAGCCTGAGCTCCGTGGAGCGACGTGTGAGGCAAAGCCCTTCGTGACGGACGGGAGAATCGTTACCGGACGTGCCGCCGGGACTGCGTTTGATTTTGCGCTGGAGCTGCTGCGTCTGCTGCGCGGAGAACAGACGGCAAACGAGGTCCGTGAAAGTATTGTATATCCGGGAGGTTTACGATGAATGATGATAAGACCCGTAAGCATGAGCCGATGAACGACGATGAGCTCATCGAGCAGCTAAAGCGGGAGCTGAATATGATCGAGAAGAAACCGGAGCCGAAACAGGACGAGCCGAAGCGGCTGCCGCATGACACAACGCTGGAAACGGGATACCCCAGCGTGGAGCGCTCGGAGGATTTTACACCGGATTTCGGAGATGCCTTTGCCGATTACGGCGAGTATCGCACGAACGGGCAGAGCGCCCGCTCGGATGAACCGGACGAGGAGGAAGAATATGATGATCCGCTGCCGGAGCTTCAGGCGCCAAAGCTGATGCGTAAGCGCCGAATTATGCCGCTTTTTGTAAAAGTCATTCTCTATGTCGTGATCGTTGGGCTGATTGCCGTCGGCCTCGGCTACGGCGGCTGGGAATGCGCCAAGGATGTGCTTGCATTTGGGCGCTCTTCGGAGATGCAGACCGTTGTGATTTCAGAAAGCGATGATGTGACGTCCGTTTCGGAAATGCTGGCGGAAAAGGGCTTCATCAAATACCCATGGCTGTTCCGCCTGTACTGTAAATTTACCAGCTCCGAGGAAAAAATCCACCCCGGCACCTATACGCTGAGTTATAATTACGACTATCACGCGCTTGTCAGCGGAATGCGCGAAACGAGCGCCAACCGCCAGACGATCCGCGTGGCGGTGCCGGAGGGCTATACCTGTGCGCAGATCTTCCGACTGATGGAGGAAAAGGGCGTCTGCACCGTTGCCGAGCTTGAAAAGGCCGCGGCGGAGCATGAGTTTGACTACTGGTTCCTTGAGGGGATTCCCTACGGTGCCGCAAACCGCCTGGAGGGCTTCCTTTTCCCGGACACCTATGACTTCTATGAGCGTGACGATGCGGCTCGCGTGCTCGGTAAGTTCCTTGTGAACTTCCGCCGCAAGTTTGGCGACAATGCCCGGAAGCAGCTTGAACAACTCAACGAAAAGCTCGCGTCGCGGCTCAGCGACCGCGGCTATGACGAGGAATATATCGAAGCGCACAAGTTTACCGTCTATGAGCTGATTACCGTTGCATCGATGATTGAAAAGGAAACCGCGGGAGCGACGGAAAGCGGCTATATCGCCTCCGTCATCTACAACCGCCTGACCCGCCCCGGCGACTTCCCGATGCTTCAGATCGACGCGACCATCGTTTATGCGCTGGGCGGCGTGAATCGCGCCCTTACGTTGGAGGATCTGGAGATCGACAGCCCCTATAACACATACAAAAACCCGGGCCTGCCCGCCGGTCCCATTGCCAATCCCGGCCTGACGAGCATCGCCGCCGCGCTGCGGCCGACGGATACCGGCTACTACTACTATGCGCTTGACCGCTCCACCGGAATGCATCATTTCTCCAAGACCTACACCGAGCACCAGAAGTTCCTTCAGGAGCAGAACAATGCGTAAGCCGGAGCTGTTGTCCCCGGCGGGGGATATGGAACGGCTGCAAATGGCCGTGCGCTACGGCGCCGACGCCGTTTACCTGGCAGGTACGAGCTTCGGAATGCGCTCCTTTGCGGGAAATTTTACCGCAGAGGAGCTGCCGCAGGCGGTGCAATTTGCGCACGAAAACGGTGTGCGTGTCCATGTGACGGTAAATACCATGCCCAGAAACGATGAGCTTACATCGCTTCCGGCGCATCTGGAGCGGCTGGATGCCTGCGGTGTCGATGCTCTGATCGTTGCCGACCTTGGCGTACTCCGCGCGGCGCAGCGCTATGCGCCGCATTGTCAGTATCATATTTCCACACAGGTGAGCATTGCCAATTATGCCTGTGCAAACGCCTGGCACGAGCTGGGTGCGCAGCGTGTGGTGCTTGCACGCGAGCTATCGCTGGACGAG
This sequence comes from uncultured Oscillospiraceae bacterium, assembly GCA_934645175.1. Classification (GTDB taxonomy): domain Bacteria; phylum Bacillota; class Clostridia; order Oscillospirales; family Oscillospiraceae; genus JAZOXB01. The sequence goes on along the minus strand of CAKUDE010000021.1, from coordinate 18,275 downwards.
ATCGCCTCGATCCGCGCACATACGCCCGCATCTCTGGAGCTGGAAACCTTTGCGCATGGCGCAATGTGCGTTTCCTACTCCGGCCGCTGTCTGCTGTCAAACTACATGACCGGCCGTGACAGCAATCGCGGTGCATGCGCACAGCCGTGCCGCTATCAGTATGCACTGATGGAGGAAAAACGTCCGGGCGAATACTTTCCCGTTTTTGAAGATGAAAAGGGGACTTACATTCTGAATTCCCGCGATATGTGCATGATCGACCATATCCGTGAGCTGAGCGAGGCCGGAGTGAGCTGCCTGAAGATCGAAGGACGCGCAAAGTCTGCCTACTATGCTGCGATCATCACCGGGGCTTATCGCCATGTGATCGACGATATAGCGGCGGGACGGCCGGCGGATCCGGTTTGGCGCGACGAGGTCGAGCACGTTTCCCATCGCCGCTATTCCACGGGGTTTTATTTCGGGCAGCCGGGACAGTATACCGAAAGTGCGCGCTACCTCCGCGACTGGCAGATTTGCGCCGTTGTGACGAAGTGTGACGAATCGGGGCTTGCGACGTTCAGCCTGCGCAATAAATTTGCCGAGGGTGATGAGTTGGAGCTGGTCGGACCGAATCTGCGCCCCTTCGCCCTGACGGCACAAGGAATGCGCGACGTGGATGGTGTGCCGCTGCACGAACCGCGCACGCCGCAGTCGATTTTTACGATGCCGCTTTCACAGCAGGTGCCGGCGTACAGTATTCTGCGCCGCGCGGTCGCGCTGTCGGCGGAATGATGCAAAACAGCAGCCTCTCCGGCGGAGAGACTGCTGTTTGTCTGTGATTTTAGTAGGTGACGGGAGTGACGGTGTAGCCGAGCTCCGTGAGCTGGGCGACAATACCGTCTTCGCCGAGCATATGCGCAAGGCCGACGACATAGAAGACGCTCTTTCCCGCTTCGAGGTACTCCACGGCGGCCTGAACCATTTTCCTGTTGCGGTCCGTCAGGAGCATCTTGTTGTACTCCTCGGCGGCGCGCTGCTCCGCTTCGCTGACGGCTTCGCCGTTACTGCCGAAGATCAGGGACTCAAGCTCCTCAAGGTTACCGCGCTTCCATGCCTCAAGAAGCAGTCCAACGCTATCACCGTAGGAGTCCTGATAATCCGGTGCGACGCTCTGGCCGAGAATCACGGCCTGCGTCGTCTGCGAAAGACCGGCAAGTCCGGTGTAGACATCCAGATACTCCTCAACCTCCAGAATTTCCTTTCCGGCCTGCTTGGCCAGCATCAGGAAGTGGCGATCCACTCCGGCATCTGATGAATATGCCGTGTCGGCAAGCAATGCGTTTTCGATAAGCTGTGACCAGAAAATCGGAATGTAGTAGTCGAAGGCGGTATTATACAGGTTGTGAGACTGCAAGAGTGCTTTTGCCGCTTCGTAAAGCTCCGAGTCAATGTGATCGTAGATTTTGGAACCGTCGGTATAGAGCATGAGCTTCATCATTTCCACCATTGCCGTGTAGTCGTCCTCCAGAGCGATTACATCGGACTCTACGGCAACGGCCTCGCAGGCGTCATAGGCGTCGAGCAGCTTCTGCGGATAAATGATGCCGTCGCTGACATGAATGGAACCGAGCAAATAAAAATTGCAGTCCGTTCCGTCGCGGCTGACGCTCCAGAACAGGGGAGTGTCTGCCGTAGTGGGTGGTTCCGTCGGCGCGGTGCTCTCCGTCGGCGGCACTGTGGACGGCTCGGCCGTAGGCTCCGTCGGAACGGCAGTGGATGGTTCGGTCGATGCGGAGGGCGTCGGCTCCGTTTTGTCGGTCTGCCCTGTGCAGGCGACCAGAGAAACGGCCATGACGAGCGCTAAAAACAGGGAAATAATTCTGATTTTCATGAAAAACCCTTCCTTTTTGAAGTTATCGGGATGCACATATCCTATCAGAATAAATGAAATTTGTCAAGCGCAGGGTGTCCCTGCGAAAAAAAGTTGAAAAAATTTTAAAAAAGGGCTTGCATTTTGGGGCGGCCTGTGCTAATATACTGGAGCGCCTTGGGCGTGGGTATGCGCCGGTAGCTCAGTTGGATAGAGTGACTGGCTACGAACCAGTAGGTCGGGGGTTCGAGTCCCTTCCGGCGTACCAAAGATCGGTAAGTGTCTTTCGACGCTTACCGATTTTGTTTTTAAGGGCTCAGGGAAGAAGCACCCGGCAGCGGGTGCTTCTTTTTCTGAACGCAGACTCGGGACTGGAAAAGTCGCCCTGAAGCTGCTATGACGGTTGCATTTTCGACAGGGATATGCTAAGATAAATATAACAAACGGGGGAGGGGGATTCCATGCGCCGATGCCTGATCGCGATTTTGTGCGTTGCGGCACTGTTTACCGCCGTGTCCGCTGCGGACACGGAGATTGATTCGCTGAGCTATGCGCTGCGTGTCGAGTCCGACGGCTCGTGCGTCGTTACCCTGACTGCCGTGATTGACTTTACACAGGCTCCGGAGTACCTTTTTGTTCCGCTCGGGAAAGACGCGTCACAGATCACTCTTTCCGGCCGGAGCTACAGCACGCAGCGTGTTGACGGAATCACCTGTCTGCGGATCGACGGCGGCGGACTGACCGGCCGTCAGACCTTTCTGGTCAGCTATCGGCTGACCGGCTGTGTAGCGCAAAGCGGCGAGGGGCAGCGCTTTTCCGTAGACCTTCCCGGCGTGGGATGGGAGTATCCGATACGTTCCTATGAGATGAGCGCGGAGTTTCCCGTAGAGGTAACGCATCTGCCGGTCTGGACGAGCGGCTACCACGGAGAAGTGATCGATAATTACCTGACGATTGAACGAAACGGGACGCAGCTGAAGGTGCGCTGCAATACGCCGCTTTATGATAGAGAAACGATGTCGTTCCGACTGCAGTTTGCGGCAGGGAGCTTTGATCTGTCACAGCGTCCGGGAAATTTGATTGCATCGATTCGCTGGCTTTTTTTCGCTGCACTTCTGCTTTGCGTCGTTTACTGGGCGCTTCGGCTGAGAAATCCGTTTTTCCTGCCGTCGAAGGAACGTACTCCCGATATGGAGGCTACGGCGGGGGAGATCTCTTGCCGTATGTTCGGTCGTGAACCGGATATCCCTGCAATGCTTGCGCACTGGGGCAACCTCGGCTACCTGACCATACATCGTACAAAGAACGGCAGACTGCTCATTACACCGTGTATGCAGATGGGCAACGAACGCAAGGCGTCCGAGCGCAAGCTGTTTCGCAGCCTGTTCGGCAGCGGAGGACGGACGCTCCAGGTGCCCGGCGAGGCCTTCCGGAGCGCGGTTGCGCACGGCGCGCCCTTTGTTCGGGCTTCGTGGCTGCATCGTATGTTCCTGCCGAAGAGCGGAAATCCGCGTATCGTCCGCCTGCTGGGGTTGATCGGCGGCGCAATCGTCTGCCTGATGACGGCGGATTTGCGATTGCAGACGGCCGGAACTCTGCGCTATGTTTATCTGATTCTGTCTGCCGCTGCGCTGACGGTATTGTGCTTTTTTGTGCAGGAGGGCGCCGCGTCGCTCCTGCGCCGGCGCAGGCTTGTGCCGATATTGACGGGTGTCATTTTTTCGGCTGCGCTTGTGCTGTTGGCAAATCGCGCGGGCTGTACGGGCTATATGCTGCTGAATCTGCTCCTGCAATGCTTCTGCGGCTTTGCCACGATGTTCGGCGGCCGCCGAAGCCGGGCAGGTATGGATTCGCTGCGCAGTCTTCTCGGACTGAGACGCTTCCTTCGCAGCGCACCGCAGGAAGAGCTTTTTCCGCTCCTGTCGCGCGACGGACAGTACTTCTACCGCCTCTTACCCTTTGCCGAGCAGCTTGGTGTGGGCGCTGCCTTTGCGCGGCGCTTCGGCAGCCGCAGACTCGGCCCCTGCCCATGGCTGACGGACGAACGTGCGGCGCCGAAAACGGCGGAGGAGTTTTATCGGCTTTATGCCGAGTGCATGAACACCATGCGCGCACCGCGCCGCGTTATTGTACGCCGTTCCCCAGCCGTCGTGAGAAAAAGGAGATAACCGATGGACGAATACCGCTTTTATGCGCTCATTTCCCGAATGCGCTATATTACGCGCTGGGGATTGATGCGAAATACTTTTTCCGAAAACATCCAGGAGCACAGTCATATGGTCGCCGTATTGGCGCACGGGTTGGCGCTTATCCGGCGCGACATTCTCGGTCTGTCTGCCGACCCGGAACGAGCGGCGACGGCTGCGCTGTTCCACGATGCCTCGGAGATCCTGACGGGCGATCTGCCTACGCCGATCAAGTACTACAACCCCGAGATCAAACGGGCATACAAGCAGGTCGAGCGCATCAGCGGGACAAAGCTTCTGGAGCTGCTGCCGCCGGAGCTGCGTGAGAGCTATGCGCCGCTGGTCTATGAGGATGACCCGACGGTTCATGATATCGTCAAAGCGGCCGACAAGCTCTCGGCACATATCAAATGCATCGAGGAACTGAAAGCGGGGAATTCCGAATTTGAGTCCGCCGCCGCGCAGACCCGCGCAGCGTTGGAGCAAATGCGTCTGCCGGAATTGGACTGGTTTATGGAGCATTGTCTGCCGAGCTTTGCCAAGGATCTCGACCAATTGGAGTAAAAACACTTTATATATTTTAGGAGGTATCCCCATGCGCGTATTGGAAGGCTTGCGCCCGGAGGCGCCGCTGTATTTCTTTGAGGAGCTTTGCGCGATTCCGCACGGCTCGCACAACACAAAACAGATCTCGGATTACTGCGTTGCATTTGCACGCGAGCGCGGCTTGCGTTATGTGCAGGACGCAAGCAATAATGTCGTGATCTACAAGCCTGCAAGCCCCGGCTATGAGGATCATCCCACGGTCATTTTGCAGGGGCACCTGGACATGGTCTGCGAGAAGGATCCCGGCTGCGACATCGATTTTCTTCACGACGGCCTGCGTCTGAAGCATGACGGTACTTCAATCTACGCCGAGGGGACCACGCTTGGCGGGGACGACGGTATTGCCGTGGCTTATGGGCTTGCTCTGCTCGATTCGAAGGAGCTGAAGCATCCGCCGTTGGAGGTCGTTTTTACCGTTGATGAGGAGGTCGGTATGCTCGGTGCGGATGCACTTGACTGCGCGTTGTTGTCCGGCCGCACGCTCATCAACTGCGATTCCGAGGATGAAGGCGTTTTGACCGTGAGCTGCGCCGGCGGTGCGCGTGTTACGCTGCGACTGCCGTTGACACGCGAGACGAAGGCGTGTGAGGAAGACTGCCTGCGCGTGAGTGTCTGCGGATTGACCGGCGGCCACAGCGGCGTGGAGATCAACAAGGGTCGCGCCAATGCCAATAAGCTGCTGGCTAAGTGGCTTGAGAAGCTGCCGGTCAACCTGATCGGTATCGGAGGCGGCAGTCAGGATAATGCGATCCCGCGCGAGGCCTACGCCGTGCTCCGTACTTCTGCCGCCGCAAAGATTGCTGCGGAGCTGTTTGAACGCCTGCCGGAGCTGCGTAAGGCTCTGCCGCCGCAGGAGCGCGAAGTGCGCTTTGTTGTGGAGGCGTTTTCTTGTGATACACCCGCGCTGACGGCGGAGGCCTCGGCGGCGGTGCTCGCTCTGCTCAACGCACTGCCGAACGGCATTCAGTCGATGAGCCATGCGATTGAAGGATTGGTACAGACCTCGTTGAACCTTGGAATCGTTGCCGCGGAGGGCGATACGCTTCGCGCAACCTTCTCCGTTCGCAGCTCAGTCAATTCCGAAAAAGAGGTGTTGCTCGGCGAGATGCGTGGGATTGCCGACCGTTTCGGCGCAGCATATAAGCAGTCCGGCGAGTATCCGGCATGGGAATATCGCGAGAACTCGCGTCTGCGCGACGTGATGGTTGAGACGTACCGGACACTTTACGGTTCGACCCCTGTGGTGGAGGCCATTCATGCCGGCCTGGAATGTGGGATTTTCAGCGATCGTCTGCCGGGACTCGATGCCGTTTCCTTCGGCCCGAAGATGCGGGACATCCATACCAGCCGCGAAAAGCTCGATATCGCCTCTGCCGGGCGGACATGGGACTATCTGTGCAAGATTCTCGAGGCGCTGTAAGGCGCTGCCTGCGGTGGCTTTGAGAGAAGCTTCCCTGTGCACACATGACCTTGCTGAATGAAAACATAATAGAATAAATATCGGAGGAAGAATATGAACATCGGACAAATCCTGCACGGCTTTGAAGTTACACGGATCCGACAGATCGATGAAATTGGAGCCGAAGCCATCGAAATGCGCCATGTGAAAACCGGCGCCAGCCTTCTTTGGACCAAGCGCGACGAGAAAAACAAAACCTTCTGCATCGCATTCCAGACGCTTCCGGAGGACGATACGGGCGTGTTCCACATTCTGGAGCACTCCGTGCTTAACGGCTCGAAGAAATACCCCACTAAGGAACCGTTTGTGGATCTGCTCAAGGGCTCGCTGAACACCTTCCTCAATGCGATTACCTATCCCGACAAGACATGCTATCCCGTTTGCAGCCGCAACGACGCGGACTTTATGAACCTCGTGCAGGTCTACCTCGACGCCGTATTCCAGCCCGCGATCTACACGAATCCCGACATCTTCCGCCAGGAAGGATGGCACTATGAGCTGACCGATCCCAAGGCCGACCCGATCTATAAGGGTGTTGTGTTCAATGAAATGAAGGGCGCCTTCTCGGATGTTGAGTCCGTGATCAGCAATGAAATGTTCCGCCTGTTGTTCCCGGATACTCCCTACCGCTTTGTTTCCGGCGGCGACCCCGAACATATTCCCGAGCTGACCTATGAGCAGTTCATCAACACGCACCGCCGCTTCTACCACCCCTCGAATTCGCGTATTTTCCTCGACGGCAGCGTACAGATCGATCGTGTTTTGGAGTATATCGATGCGGAATACCTGTCAAAATACGATTATCAGGCGCCGGATTTCAAGCTGGAGTTCCAACCGGAGATCAAGGGCGCGCATAGCACCATACGCTATGAGATCGCTCCGGACGAGGAGCCTGCGGGCAAGGCGCATTACGTGCTCGGTAAAACCGTGGCCCGCTTCGATGAGCAGCGCCGTCTGCTGGCGCTCGATGCGCTGTGCGACTATCTGGCCGGCTCCAATGATGCGCCGCTCAAGCGCGAGATCCTGAAGCGCGGCCTTGCCAAGGAGCTGGAGCTTTCTCTGCTTGACGGCATTCTGCAGCCGGAGCTTATACTGCACGCGAGCGATATGGAGGAGAGCAAGTTTGATGAGCTGAAGGCTGCCGTCCGCGAGGCATTGGAGACGCTTTTGGAAAAAGGTCTGGATAAACGAGCCATTGAGGCCGTGCTGAACCGTCAGGAATTCCGCTATCGTGAGCGTCAGGAGCCGTCCGGACTGATTATCGGTTTGCGCGCGCTGGATTCGTGGCTCTACGGCGGCGATCCGATGGCTCCGCTGATGCTCAAGGAGCATTTTATCGCGCTGCACGAGGCGCTTAACAGCGATTATTTTGAGACGCTGCTGCGTGATGCACTGTTGGACGACGAGCACACTGCCGAGCTGCGCGTTGTTCCGTCGAACACGTTGGGCGCGGAGCGCTCGGCAAAAGAAAATGAGCGGCTGCATGAGGCCAAGGCGGGCTGGACGAACGAACAGATCAACGAAACGGTGAAGATGAACGAGCAGCTTGTTGCATGGCAGCAGTCCGAGGATACGGCGGATGCCAAAGCAACGATTCCGTGCCTGCATCTGACGGATGTGCCGGAGCAGCCTGAGGCATTGCCTTATGAAGTCCTCAATTATGACGGCTTTACCGTTGTGCGTACGCCGGCCACGGCAGAGGGAATTGTCTATCTGCATACATATTTTGCGCTCGGCCAGGTCGGACTTCAGGAGCTGTCTGCTGCGTCCTTCCTGACGGAGCTGTTGGGCGATCTTCCGACCCGGCGCCACGACCTGAAGACGCTTCAACAGGAGATCAAGGCCAATCTCGGCTCGCTTCGCTTTGATCTGGTCGTGACGGGTCGACGCGATGATACGGAGCACTGTGCGCCTTATCTTCGGGCGAGTTTCTCCGTTCTGGAGGAGAAGCTGCCCAAGGCATTTGAATTGATGACCGAAGTTCTTTTGGAGACCGATCTCCGCGACAAGGAGCGTATCGGAGAGATCCTTGCACAGGAAGAGCTTTCCATGCGTCAGAGCCTTGTTGCGCAGGGTAACCTTTTTGCACGCCTTCGTGTCGCCTCCGGCTGCTCGGCTACCGGCCTTGCCGACGAGAATATTCGCGGCTACAGCGACTATCTGTGGCTCAAGGAGCTTTCTGCGGACTTTGACAACCGCTTTGCATCCCTTGCAGCTACGATGGAGGAGCTGCGGGACTGCACCGTCGCGTCAAGTCGCGCTGTGTTCGCACTTTCCGGTAAAATGGAGGAAAAGGACTTTGCGGACTTGCGCGCGATGCTTCCTGCGGGTGAGGCGGTTGAGGTCAACGCCACATGGCCGCGCGAGCAGCACCTGCGCGAAGCCATCGTGATTCCCGCCGGAATTTCCTACAGCTTCTTTGGATCGAATCTGAATCGTTTCGGGCGGCAGACGGACGGCACGATGGTCGCTTTGTCGCACCTGTTGACCTATCACTACCTGTGGAACGAGGTTCGTGTGCAGGGCGGTGCTTACGGCACCGGCTGCTATGCAACGGGCGGCGGCGATGTTGGCTTCCACTCCTACCGCGATCCGGATCCGCAGAGATCGCTGAATGTTTTCCGCCGTACCGCGGAGTTCCTGCGCGGGCTGTGCGACCGCGGGGAAGATATCGAGCAGATGCTTATCGGTGCAATCTCCAATACCGAGCCGCTGCGTTCTCCGAACGCCGAGGCTGCCGCTGCCGGTGGAAATTACCTCAGCGGAGTCGGCTACGAGGATCTCTGCCGCACGCGCCGCGAGCTGCTGTCCACGACGACCGAAGGGCTGCGCCCCTATGCCGACCTGATCGAAAAGGTTGCGCAGGATGCTTCCGTTTGCATCGTCGGCGGAAAAGAGCTTGTCGATCGCTGCGAGGAGGAAAAGCTCACGGTTTACACAATTTGAAATTCTGATTGATTCTTTCGGAAGGCTCTCCTTTGGAGAGCCTTCTTCTTTCGTTCGACAGGATTTGCACCTCTATGGGATGAAAAGTCAAGAAATTCGACAGAAAAAGCGAAACAAGGGCGAAGAAATGGGAGAAAAGGAAAGAATTACCTTTTTGCTGTCGAAAAATGACGGACGAAAATGCTGGCGCTTTTCCGCGATCCGTGATTGAATATGTCGAAGGGGGTGAGACAGATGAAGCGAAATATGCTGCGAATCAAGCGCAGCGTTCTCTCCGCTACCGGGAAACCGCTGCTCCTTGACTATCGATTTATTATTCGCCGGGGTATCTTTGGTGTGCGCGTCTGTATGACCTCAGAAACGGGAAGGGAAGCGGCGGAAGCCTTTGCTTATCCTTATGATCCTGTTCAAACACTGCGTTTTCTCAGACGTCTGGCGGTTTATGCTGTCACACCCTGCACGCTGTGCGAGATTTGTGACGATCTGCAAAAGATGAAAAAAGGCATATTAACAAAAAAGAAATAAAATTATTACATTGACTTTGTATGGCTTCTATGGTATAGTATAAGTCAATAAAATGTGCAAGCTGGAAGGAGCGCTTTTTTATGAAATGTCCCTATTGCGGCGATCAGGAGAGCAAGGTGGTAGATTCGCGACACTCCGAGGACGGAATGAGTATTCGCCGCCGCAGAGAGTGTCTGTCCTGCCAGAAGCGCTTTACCACTTACGAGACCGTAGAAAGCCTGCCGATCGTCGTTGTAAAAAAAGATAACAGCAGAGAGGCCTTTGACCGAAATAAGATTCTGCGCGGGATGGTTCGCGCCTGTGAAAAACGACCGGTGTCCATGGCGGATCTGGAGGCAGCAGTGAGCGACATTGAGCAGATTGTCCAGAATTCTTTGGAGCGCGAGGTGGATACGAAGCGTATCGGCGAGCTTGTCATGGAGCGCCTCAAGCCGCTTGATGAAGTGGCTTACGTCCGCTTTGCTTCCGTTTACCGCCAGTTTAAGGATATCAACAGCTTTATGCATGAGCTGAATAAGATTCTCGAGGAAAAGTGACATATGACAAAGTGCTGCCTGATCGCGCTTATGCTGCTTTTAACGCTTCTGTGCGCCTGCACTGTAGTGCAGCCTCCGGCGACTGTGCCGTCCACGGAAGCGACGCTTCCGTCTACAATACCGCCGACCGAGACTCCGACACCCGCGCCTACGCCGGAACCGACGCCCGCCCCTACGGAGCCGGAGCTGGAGGAGGCGGATCGAGTCATCTTTAACGGTTCGGAGCTTACGCTGTGGAGCTGGCAGGATGCACAGTACATTTCCGCATCGGAGCTTGCGCAGGCAATGCACGCTTTGCCTGTACGCGATGGCGAAATATGGACTCTGTCGATCGGCGCGGGAGAGCTTTCCGTTTCTTGTGACGGAATGGAGATCCGTTATAACGGCGCTCCGACGGAGCCGGAGCACCGGGCGGTGTCAGCCGGCGGCGTTCTCTACCTGCCGCTGAAAACATTGACAAGCGCGTTGGCGATTTCCGAGTATGTTGATCCCGATACGCAGCAGCGCTATCTGACACCCGGTGCGGCGCGCTTTTCCGTCCCTGCCGGGCGCGATGTCCCCGTTTTGATGTACCATGCCGTCAGCGACGACCTCTGGGGGATTGCGGAGCTGTTTGTCTCGCCGGCCTCTCTGGAGCAGCAGCTTGTTTATCTGCTGGAAAACGGCTATCAGCCGATTTGGTTTGAGGATTTGCGTGATCTGGATCGTTATGAAAAGCCCGTGCTGCTGACCTTTGACGACGGCTATACGGACAATTATACGGAGCTGTTTCCGCTCCTGAAAAAATACAACGTAAAGGCAACGATTTTTGTCATTGCCGGTCATGTCGGCCTGCGTACAAAGATGGATGCGGAACAGATCCGGGAGCTTTCCGATTCCGGACTGGTGTCGATTCAGAGCCATGCCTATAGTCATGAGTATCTGAGCGGCATGGGAAGAGAGACGCTGGAATATGAACTGAGCGAAAGCAAAAAGCTCATCACTCGTATGACCGGCCGTGAGCCGTCGATTCTTTGCTATCCCACCGGGATGTTCAGTGATCTCTCGCTGGAGGTCACGGAGCAATATTATAACTTTGGGCTGAAAATGAACGGGGGAATGTACCACACGGACGATTCCCCCTACCTGATCAGCCGATTCTATGTTTCTCGTTGGACCGGGCTGGAGCGCTTTGCCTCCTACCTGACCGATACTTGCGACGACTACCGCTGAAACCCCGAAGCATTACCCCCACGCCTGCCGCGCGGCAGAGTAATCTAAAGGAGGAGATTCCTATGGCTGTACCACTTTTGCGACTACAGGGCGTCTCAAAATACTACACCGGTGAGCAGTCGGTTGTTTTGGGACTCAACAGCGTGAATCTGACGCTTTCTGCGGGCGAGTTTGTCGCCGTCAGCGGTGAAAGCGGCAGCGGTAAATCCACGCTGACGCATATCCTTGCGGGTGTTTTACCCTATGAGGCCGGCGAGATGTTTTTCAACGGAAAGCCGACCTCCCACTACGACGGTGTTGACTGGGAACGGTATCGCTGCGAAAACATTGCGCTGATTTCCCAGAGCTATGGCATTCTGCCCGGAGCGACCGTCTGGAGCAATGTCCTAAGTGCGCTCTACCTGACCGGTATGTCGCGAAAAGACGCTGCGCCGAAGGCAGAGCAGATTCTGAAGCAGGTTGAGCTTTGGGATATGCGTAAGCGCCGCGCGGCAAAGCTGTCGAGCGGTCAGAAGCAGCGGCTTTCCGTTGCCCGTGCGCTGGCAAAGCCGGCGCCCATCCTGTTGGCTGACGAACCGACAGGCAACCTCGACCCGGAAAACAGCGCCAAGGTGATCCGGCTGCTTGCGGAAGCGGCGAAGGAACGGCTTGTGATTCTTATCACGCATGAATTTTCCGAGGCGGAGGCGCTGGCCACGCGCCATATCGTCCTTCAGGACGGCCGCGTTATTATGGACGCACCTCTGCGCGAGCCGAACCATCCGGAGCAGTTGCCTGCGGCGGAGCGACAGAAGAAGACGTCACGGCGTCCGACAGACGGCTATGTCGCCAGACTGCAAATGCGGGCCCGTCCCGTTTGGTCGGCCATCATGCTGCTGTTCTTTGCCTTGACTGCGCTTTCGGTCTTTGTGTTCCTGGGGACCTTTATTACACAGCTTGACGACAACAGCACCCGAATCTATGACAACACTGCTTTTAGAAACGGCGATATGCGCCGGATTATCGTGCAGCGGGTCGATAAGTCGGATTTCAGCGACGCGGACTTCGCCGTGCTTGCGCAGCTCCCCTATATAGAGAATATTGAGCGTTACGGCTATGTGACGGATGTTGAGTATTCCTACCGCGAGAATATCGACTACTACTGGTATTATTCCCGTGAAGGCGATCCTCTGTTCGGGCCCGTTTCGACGGTTGAAACGCTTCTGTTCCATGAGACCGGCCTGTTCCTTCAGACGGCTCCGGCTGATCCGGACGGCTTCCTGACCGAGGGACGGATGCCGAAGAATTTCTACGAGGTGGTCAGCGGTGACGCAAGCCTTCTCGGAAAGACCTTCCCCATTTACTTGCGCGACAAGAATCGCTGGGGTACCAATACATATGCTTCATTCAACGTCACGGTGGTCGGTGTGACCGATCGTGGGCCGCATCTGTTTGTTCATGACGATATGGGCCGGATGCTTCAATCCGCCGCGATGCGTTCCTCCGTGGTCAATCCTGCTTTCTTCGGAAACTCCTATGCGTATTTTGCACCCGACGGCGGCGATCTCAAGCGCTATGACGCTCTGCTTAATACGAATCTTGTTACACGCTTCGGCGCTGGCTCCACCCAGTATATTGCCTCGGCACTCGATACGGGTGACAAATTCTACCTGAATCTCTCCGGTACGCACAATTCTCCGTTGATCGGTCTTGTGATTGTTTCGGAAGAGGTATTCCGCCGCATTGTCCCGCAAGGCTACGGCAATCAGGTTTCGCTGACCATCGAGGACTATGCCTATACCGACCAGACGCTTGCACTTTTGGAGCAGGTTGGCTATGTTTCCGTTTCTCCGTATCGTACCGGCTCGCAGAAGGTTGACGATACTCTGGCGACGGAACGCGTCAATACACTTAAGCTCTGCCTGATTGTGCTCGTTGCCGTCCTGCTGCTTCAGGTTGTTGTTCTGCGCGCGCTGTTCAGCACGCAGACGGAGAACTACCGCCTGTTGAGCAACATCGGCTTGTCCTGCCGAGAGGCAAAACGCTCTGTTTTGTGGCAGTTCCTGCTCTTTACGCTGTTTGGGCAGCTTGTCGGTTTTGCGGGGATCTTTATTGGGAACGCAAACGGGATTGAGCGGATCGTTGCGATTGTCCGCTATATTACCGTCGGCAGAGCGGCCATCCTGTCGGCGACGCATCTCATTGCTGCGCTGATTGCCGCCGGGTGGGTGATGCGCTCCTTGCGCAAAACGGTTTACCCCTTCAGCCTGCAACAAACGGATCTTAACTGGAAACCGCTTGAGGAGGTGGATGCACAATGATCGAGATCAAGAATCTGAACAAGACCTACGATTCGCGCAGCCGTCATGCACAGCATGTTTTGCGCGACCTGTCATTGACATTGCCGGATACCGGCTTTGTCTGCATCCTCGGCGCCTCCGGCTGCGGCAAAACAACGCTTTTGAATGCCGTCGGCGGCCTGGATACCTATGATAACGGTGAGATCACCGTCGATGGTGTTGCCATCAGCCGCTTCGGTGCGAACGGAATGGAGTCGGTGCGTAACCGCAGCTTCGGTTACATTTTCCAGAATTACTATCTGCTCTCAGAGCATTCCGTCGGATATAATGTCTATCTCGGGCTGCACAATCTGGACCTGAGTCACCGGGAAAAGCTCAAGCGTGTACGACAGGCGCTCGCTGCTGTCGATATGGAACGCTACGCACGCCGGCTGGTCAACTCGTTGTCCGGAGGACAGCAGCAGCGTGTTGCCATTGCACGTGCACTTGCCCGCCGTCCGCGCGTAATCTTTGCTGATGAGCCGACCGGAAATCTCGACGAGGCAAACACCATGAATATCTGTACGCTGCTGCGTCAGATCTCACATCAGAGCCTTGTTGTCATGGTCACGCATGAGGAGCGTATTGCGCGTTTCTTTGCCGATCGAATTATTACCGTCGATACCGGCGGAATCAAGAACGACGAGACGGACTGGCGCCGCGGCTCCATGCTCAGCCAGGGCGGTGACAGCCGTTTCTATGCGGGCGACTACGAGGAGCAAAACGGGGAGCAGGAGGGCTTTTCCTTCCGACTGCTCCATGAGCCCGGCGTCAAGGAGTTAAAGTTTACTATTCTTGCGCTGGCGGACCGGATTGTCCTGCAGCTCGATGACTCCCGTACGCTGACGACGTCAGACGGAATGCAGCCTTTGATTCTTGAAGGAAAGCGTCCCAGCCTGACGCTGGAGGACGTGGACAGGAGCAATCTGGAGGCGGAGAAGCTGCTGCCGGACAGTGCAGAGGAGAGCCGCTCCGTTCCCGGAAAGGGACTGACGTTCTCCATGCTCACAAAGGAAGCAGCGCGCCTCTGGCGCACTGCGGGGGTCAAACAGGTCGGCATATGGATCTTCCTTGTGGCTCTGACCGTGCTTACCACCTGGATCATCGGCGATTTTATGACGCTTTCGCGTGTGAACCCGGATGACTTTATCCGTACCGACTCTCATGTTTTCTCGTTCACGGTGGAGCTGGATGAAAATTCACCGTATGACGGAGACCGCGCCCCACTCAGTGCGGCGTACAGGGAATTCCTAAAAGCTTCCGGCATCAACATGGATTTCTATCCCGTCAGCGGAACTATGCCGCGTTATTCCTCTGAGACTTTCCTGCAGGTTGGCTCTTTGGATCAGGATTTCGGGCGATACAGCTATTCTCCTCTGTCGCGACTGGATCCTTCGATGATCATTTACGGCAAAATGGCGGAGAATTCCGACGAAATTGTTGTTGACCGTCGTGTGCTGCAGACCCTGCTCGACAAGGGCGGTATTCTGCAAAGCGGTATGACAAATGTGGCGCAGTTCCTCGGCATACAGCTACAGTACGGGCGGCAGACCTTCTCGCCGACGATTGTCGGCATCTGCGACAGCGGTGAATACTCGGTCTATATGACTCCGGCCGCGCTTATAAGCTGCGCTTCCGGCGGAAAAGCCGTCATGGGCTTTGAGGAATTCGCCCGCCGCTATCCGGACGATGCCCGTGATATTGACCTGACGCCCGACTCATATGACTACTGCGTCGTTAATATCTCCACGGCCGGCAGCGCGTTCCGTTATCAGGAAGGGCGCCTTTACAGTCTCGGCGGTATGGAATTCCGAATCGCCAAAGCAAAAACGCTGGAGAATTGCTACGCCGTTGCAATTCTTCGCGATGAGGATATTGCACGGTACAACGAATTGCTGCTTTCTACGAATTTTATGGTTTACGCCGACGACCCGGAGGCGCTCACGGCATATGTTGCTCAGCAGTCCCCGGCAGAAAAGAACCGTGAGGTTCGCATTAAGATGGTTCACGAATATGCCAACAAGATGCGCCTTTATACCGAAAAGTCACATATCAAGGCTGACGCGCGCGTCATTCTGACTTTCTCGGTGATCGTGCTCGCAATGGTAATGCTTTACCTGTTGCAGCGTTCACGAATTTACGGCCGCATCGGTATGCTGGCGGTCTATCGACTGCTTGGTATTCCCGGACGGAAGCTGCTTGCCATTTTTACCATGGAGAGCTTCCTGCTGTCGCTGACGAGCAGCCTTCCCGCAGCCGCATTGACCTACGGTGTGTTCCGTACCCTGACGGAGCTTCCTTCTGTTGAGTTTTCCATGTACCTGCCGTGGTACGCTGCGGCGCTTGTGTATCTGGCGACCCTGGTGTATCAGCTCCTCGTGACCACACTTCCCGCATGGCGTCTGTTGCGCCTGCCGCCGTCCAGATTGGCGTCCAAATACGACTTCTGATTATAAAGCCGCACCCCCTACGGAATCATCCCGTAGGGGGTGCTGTGCGTTTTATAGTCGGACGTATGGTGAAAGCGGGGCTGTCATAAGAGCATCAGAAGTGCAAAGACCCAGTGGGCGAAAACGCCGGCGCATAGTCCGCCAATGGTGTGGCAGATGATGGCGCGACCGGTGAGGTGTGTGCATTTCAGGCTGGACATCATGGCAACATGGGTGGAAAGGTAGCCGCTCCAGCACATACACATGGCGGTAAAAACGGCAACGTCCTGCGCCCCGGCCAGACCGGAGGACAGAAGTCCCGGAACAAGGCCAATGGCTGCTCCGGCAGCCCCGAGAGCGGTGATAGGCACCGCAATGCCTTCGGCGCTGGTAAAGCCGAAGAGGGGCTTGAGAATGAAGGAGAGCTTTTGACCCAGCCACGGCAGGAAAGCCACGCCCTCATAGGCTGCGCCGGTGTAAACGCCGCCTTCGCCCGGCCCCTTGGTGAGGAGCAACACGACGGAGCAAATAAGCAGAACACCGGGAATAATGTCCAGACCCATTTTTACACCGGAGGCACCGCCCTCGGTCAGCGCAGCCAGAAGGCGGGCACCGACACCGCCGGGGCGAACCGTGCGGAGGGAAAGATCCTCTGCTTCGCTTCCCGCGGGCGCGTCGCAGTATTCCTGCGTTCCGAATGCCTTCTTGGTAAAATGCAGCATGAGGCGCGTGCTGACGATGCTGCCGAAGATCGCGCCCAGATTGCCGATCAGAACGGCCAGGCCGATATGTTCATTGCTGCCGTTGACGAGCTGGAGGCCCAGCATAAAGGCGGTAATGATGGCGCCCATGCCAAAGGCCGTGCCCAGATTGGTCAGAGCGGGAAGCTGATATTTCTTAAAGTAGCGGCGGAAGCGTGCGTCGTCCGCCAGCGTCAGGATCGCGGGATTGTCGGAAAGGTAAGTAGTCACGACGCCGACGGAAGCTGCGCCGGGTAGGCCGTAAAGGATACCCATGAGCGGCGAAAGGAGCTTGTTGATTAGCGAAACCACGCCAAATTCCGTCAACAGAGCGCCCAGAGCGCCGGCCAAAACGGCGATGGCCATAATGTAGAACACGGTGTTAAGAAGCAGCTCGTAAGCGGTGTTCATCAGGGTGTTGAGCAAATTGATGATACCCATTTTGCTGCCGAGCAGGGCAAAAAGCAGAATAAGGATGCCAAGAAAGACAAAGGCTTCCACACTGACGGCTTTTTTATAACGAACGGCAGGGGGCGTGCTGGGGGCGGCTTGCGTTTCCGGGCATTCCATAGGGAATTCCTCCTCAAAAAAATGATTCACGGGGGATCGAGGTGAGCCTTGCGCACACGTCACCTATTATAGAGGAAGAGCCGGAAAAAATCAACAAGAATTTTAATGTATGGGAAATAGTTTTTCTGCCACTTTGACAGATGCAAAAAGGGAGAGGCTTCCGAGTGGAAGCCCCCGTAATTATCCCTCGCCGCGGTATTTTTTCTTTGTGGCGAGGCCTCCGCGAATATGCCGTTCGGCTTTGTTTTGTGCAAGTACAGCCTTGACGGAGAGATAAAGTGCGTGATTACATTGCTCCAAACGGTGGGTCAGATCCTGATGGACGGTCGATTTGGAGATTCCGAAATGTTGTGCGGCGGCGCGGACGGTTGCGCGCTGCTCAATGATGTAGGCCGCCAGGTCGCAGGCGCGCTGTTCGATGTTCTCTCTCATGTGCCAACCCCTTTCCAACGGATTTCTACCCAAGCGAGCATCGCCGGAAGGGTAGCGCAGGGCGCGTGATCGATCTGCACGCCGGAGCGTGTGTCTGCGGTGCGTCAAGAGACCTTATGAGGGGAGGAAGGAAAAGATTCATAAATTCTTAATTTTTGCTTGACAAGAGAAGAAAAAAATGGTACAGTAGACGTGTAAACAGTCTTGACGAGGGGGGCGAAGGTCGTGTATCATATCTTGACAGACAGACAGACAGACAGACAGACAGACAGACAGCGGCCTTGGTCGCCTAAGTAATGTCGATTTAAATCGACGCGAATTTGTAACTGACCCGCAGGGAATCTCTGCGGGTTTTCGTGCGTGCGCAAGGCGCGCTGCCGTGTTGGTTTCCGGCACGCGGCTTTCCTGCACTGCCAATTTAATGATGTTTAAGCCATCCGAAGGGTAAGTCTACCCTCCGGATG
>CAKUDE010000020.1 GCA_934645175.1 uncultured Oscillospiraceae bacterium | reverse complement strand
CGGAGCGTCTGCTTGCCGTGCCGGAGCTGCGGATTTTTCTTGTGCTTCTCCATATCCGCCAGCACCTTCTTCATGGCTTGCTGCAAGAGCTGGGCGGTCATTTTGCTGGCCTCCACACAAAGCGCAAGAGTTTTCTGCGTGATTTCTTCCTGCAAGGCGTTCACCTCCGATCTCCGCTGCCATACAGGTCATGGCTGACAAGGGATGTGTAATAGCTGTCCATCGTGACAGGCGCGTTATACAGCGCCACCAGCAGATATTTCTTGATGTTGCGGACATAGGTGGTGTTCTCCCGCATCCGGTCAAGGACATACTCGATGTGCGAGGCGTTCAGCTTCAGGAACCGTGACCGGACGACCTCCGCCGGGTGGTCGTCCCCAGCCACACGGATCATCTCCCGGTTAGAGCAGACGGTATCCACCATGAGCTCCACCAGCTCGTCCAGTCGGTCCTTGTCAAGCTGCACATTCTGCGAGAGAACGTCATATTCGATGTTCTCCAAAATCAATGCCCGATAGCTTTCACGCTTTCGCATCCCGTCCTGTCCGGTCCGCGCTCTGGGGGCTGGGGGACTGGATGGGATAGGACTTGATATCTCCGTAATTGATAAATCTGTCTTTGATGGATAGTTACTTGATTCTTCTTTATTTAATTGGGCGGGGTTCTCCTGAATTGGAGCGTCCAACATTGGATTTGCCTGTACGGGATTTTCCCGTATAGGTTTTTCCTGTGTAGGTGATGGCGTTTTAGGCTGTTCCAGAATGGTGTATTCGATAGAGCCGAGCTGCCCATTTGCACCACGGACACGCGCACGGATCAGGTAGCCGTGCGCTTCCAGCTCCCGGATGCCGCCGCTGATGCTGTCAATGCCGTCTTTACAGATACGGGCGAGCCCCTTCATGGTGTAGTCCCAGTTTTCCGGCAGGGACAGCATGAGGGATAAAAGCCCCTTCGCTTTCAGCGACAGCGACATATCCCGCAGATGATAGTTTGACATGACCGTGTAATCTCTGGTCTTTTCGATACGGAATACAGCCATCTTCGCACCTCCTTTCTCTGAAAATGAAAAGTGTTGATTTTGGGCGTTTTGCCCGCCTGTACGCCTCCGCTGCCTTCTACATGGGAAAACACCCGCGCCCTGTTCAGAACGCAAGCCACAGCGAAAGAAACAGCAGCTTTTCCTCCCTAATCACAACACTTGAATTTGGGTATAGAAAAAGGGCGGCTGTCTGAAAAACAGTCGCCCAAAAAGGGGATATAAACAAGTTATTTGCTACTCGTCCGCCTTGAAAACCGTTGATATTACTGGCTTTTTCAAAAAGTTCTGTATCACCACTCGCACCATAAGTCCACCGTAATTTTGATAGAATTACGGTGGACTTATTATTGTTTGATGGGCTGCATTATGGCACAATGATTTCGATAAATCGGGATTTTCAGGAGGCAAGGATGCTTACTTTATATGAGCCAAAATATGAGGACTTGTGGTTTCGGCAAATGATGCTGGCCGATGAAGATACCATGTCTTACAATCATGCATGGGGCGGGACAATTCCCTGGCCGGAGGATCAGTGGAGCGGCTGGTACGATGATTGGATTGCTTGCCACGGGGGCAAGCGGTATTATAGATATCTAAAAAATGAAGATGGTCAATTCATCGGAGAAATTGCATATCACTACGATACTGAAATACAGCATGAGATGGCCAATGTTATTATCTATTCAAAATATAGAAAAAAAGGCTATGGAAGCGAGGCGTTGGATCTGCTGTGTTCCATAGCGAAAAACAATGGGATTTCCGTTCTCTACGACGATATTGCAATTGACAACCCGGCTATTACACTTTTTCTGAGGCACGGATTTGTGGAAGAATACCGGACAGAAGAAAAAATAATCCTCAAGAAGGAGCTGTAATACAAATTCCGATTTGTCGGGCATAGCGCAGCCGTATGTTTTCCCCAATAGGGGTATAATCGGCGAAAATTGCTTTCCTGAGCCGTGGTTGCGCCCCCCTAAAATCAAGATGCACCCCCTATGAACCGATATTGCACCCCTCTGAAGCGGCTTTGTTCGGAACAAAACGAAGGGCGTGCGGAAAATGACGCTCCCGGCGGGAAGCTTCCCGTCGGGAGCGTCGTTCTTTATCCGATCGGCTCAAAGTCCGCCGCCCCGTGCTTGCACAGGGGGCATACAATATCCTCCGGCAGCGTATCGCCTTCATATACCCAGCCGCAGATTTTGCATACAAAGCCCTTCTTGTCGGTTTCGGGCTTGGGCTTGACATTGCTGAAATAGTAGGCATAGGTCATGGAGGGAGTCTGGCTCAGGGTGACGCACTGCGTCACATCGCAGAGGAACAGCATATGGGTTCCCACGTCGATCTGACTGACGACCTTGCAGGAAATATAGGCATTGGCGTATTTATCCAGGAACATCAGACCGTTGGCGGAGCGCTGCGCGTGGCGGAAAGCGTCAAATTTGTCGGTGTCCCTGCCGGACTGGAAGCCGAAATGCCGGAACAGTTTGAACGGCGCATCCTGCGACAGGACGGAGATGTTCAGCTTTCCGGTTTTGGCAATGGTTCCGCAGGAGTAGTTCTGCTTGTTGACGGTAACGGACACGCGCTTCGGCGCGTCGGTGACCTGGCAGACCGTGTTGACCACCAGCCCGTTATCCCGGACGCCGTCGTTGGTGGTGACGACATACAGCCCATAGCCGATATGGAACAGCGCGGTGGGGTCCACAAAGCCCTCGTCCACCTTTACGGGGACGTAGGAAGCCGCCAGCTCCTGCGCCATTGCCCGGATATTCTCGGAGGTCTGCGCGTTCAGGGCGGAGAGAATGGTCACATTGTTCTGCGTGTAGGTGATCCCGGTGCAGCCCTCCAGCATCTTCTTCATTACGCGGATCGCCGTGGGAGCCCAGGAGCCGTTTTCGATCATCGCTACGGTGCGGTTTTGGAAATTGCGCTCGGTGAGCTTATCCAGGAATGTACGCATATAGGGGAACACATCGGCGTTATAGGTCGTCGTTGCCAGCACCAGCTTGTCATAACGGAAAGCATCGGCAACGGCGGCGGCCATATCGCAGCGGGCAAGGTCATACACCACGACCCTGGGCGCGCCGCAGCGGCGCAGCGCTTCCTCAAGAAGCAGGACCGCTTCCTTTGTGTGGCCATAGACGGAGGTGTAGGCAATTACGACGCCTTCCTCCTCGGGGGTGTAGCCGGACCAGAGGTCGTACAGGCGGAGGTAATGCCCCAGATCCTGCGTAAGCACCGGGCCGTGAAGGGGACAGATGATTTCAATATCCAGCGCGGCCGCAACCTTGAGCACGTTCTGCACCTGCTTGCCGTATTTTCCCACAATGCCGATGTAATAACGCCGTGCCTCATCGTCCCAGGGCTCGTTCGCATCCAGTGCGCCGAATTTTCCGAAGCCGTCGGCAGAGAACAGAACCTTATCGTGAGCGTCGTAGGTCATCATAACCTCGGGCCAGTGAACCATGGGCGCGAAGGCGAAGGTCAGCGTATGGACGCCGAGAGACAGTGTGCCCATATTCTCAACGCAAAGGGTATTTTTCAGCGTCAGGCGGGGGAAGAACTGGCCGATCATGGCAAAGGTCTTTTTGTTTGCCACTACGGTAACGGCGGGGTAGGCCTGCATAAATGCCTCCACGGAGGCGGCGTGATCCGGCTCCATATGCTGCACCACCAGATAGTCCGGCAGACGTCCGTCCAGGACCGCGCGGATGTTTTCCAGCCATTGGGAAGTCTTGGACGCGTCAATGGTGTCCATCACGGCGATCTTGTCATCCAGAATCACATAGGAATTGTAGGCCATACCGTTGGGGACGACATACTGCCCCTCGAACAGGTCTATCTCGTGATCGTTCTCGCCTACATAAAAAATCGTGTTCGTTACTTTTTTCAGCATTGGAATATCCTCCTCCGTTTTTTTGGGAACGCCCGCTATTTCTGAGAACAGTATATAACAAGATTTTCCGTTTGTCAATAAGAATAATTATTATTTTTGTTTTTGAAAGGGTACTTCCTCGGCTGCGCGGCGGGCAGAACGGTATCTCAGAACAGAATCAGGGAAAAATAGCGGATTTTGCCGTCGTTTTCCCAGCATTTCATGTGTACGGCGTCGGCCATTTTCTGCGCGTCCACGCAATAGGCCGACATACAGGACGCATTCTTCCACGGTCCTGCACCCATCATCAGAAGATCGTCCAGGCCGTCGGTGCGCATTGTCTCCATAAGCTGCTCGGTCATCCGATTCTGGCGCTTTTTTGCGGCTCTCTGCTCCGCCGTGTCCATATAATTGACGGGCGTTACAACGGTCGTCAGCACCAGCGCCGTCCGATATTTCCGCATGGCGGCGGTCATTTCCTCGACCGTGCCGCTCATCGGCGGGCAGGCCGGAAGCACGTCATAATTGCCGCAGAGGTTCTGCTCACAAAACTGCCGATACTCCGGCACTACGACCAGCTCCCGCACCGGCAGGAGCGCTGCGTCCGTAAATCCGGACGACTTTGCCAGCGAAACATAATCCTGCATAAAAAAGCCTCCTTTTTGCCTATTATACCGCGCCGCCGGCACGATGTAAAGCGCCGTCGGATTTTTTGACGCTCAGCGGCAATGCCATTGCGGGGCCGCGCCCGTGGCAGTAAGAATGTGTCATTGCGAGGGCGGCTTTGCCGCCCGTGGCAATCTCTTGTAAGACTCTGCATTAGATTGCCACGTCGCTTCGCTCCTCGCAATGACACGGGGGTGCGGCAGCGAATGTGTCATTGCGAGGCCGCGTCAGTGGCCGCGGCAATCTTGTGTGTTTACTGTCATTGCGAGGTCACGCCAGTGACCGCGGCAATCTCTTGTAAGACTCTGCATTAGATTGCCACGTCGCTTCGCTCCTCGCAATGACAAAGGGCACCCCAAAGGCTTCCCCTTGAGGGGAAGCCTTTGCGCCGCCATGCGGCGCAAAAAGCGCGGGGCGGCAATGCCGCCCCGCGGGAAATGCGTCCGAAAACGCGCTTGTGCGGTAGTTAATTCTGTTTTGCAATCTCTTCCTCGTGAACGTCAATGCCGGCGGGGTTCGTGATGTTAGCCTTGTGGTCGTCATACTTGTAGTGTGCGATTCCGTGCGCGCCGGCTGCCATAGCAGTGTATGTGCCGCCGGTGATTTTCACGACCGGATCGGCGCCGGGGTAGCCGCAGGCGTCGATTACAACGGCATCGCCGGTCGGATTGCAGCCGTTGCCGTTAAACTTGTAGTCTGATTTGTCACCCGTTCCCTTGATTGTGCCGCCGTTCAGCTCGATCTTGCCGGACTTGATGTAGAGAGCCGTTGTGCCTTCAATCGAACCGCCGTTGACCGTGAGCGAGCCGTTCAGCGGGTGATAGATCGCGACGGTGTTGGACTTGATGGAGCCGCCGTTGATTTCAATTTTGGTGCCCGTTGTTTCGCCGCTGCCGCTGGCCTGAATGGCCGCAAGTGTGCCGACGGTCTTTTCAATCTCACCGCCGTTCATAATGAAGGTGGTGTCGGTGGAAAACATCCGAACTGCAATCGAACCCGCAGGAACATCGCTGTGGTCGTTGTTGGCTACGATTTTTCCGCCGTTCATAACAAATGAGGTATCCGTTGAAGCAAGCATGACCACCGAGCCGGTTTTATCTTCTGTGAACGAATAGACCGGGTAGGTTGAGGAAGCGTAAAGTGTTCCTCCGTTCAAAACAACGCTTGCGCCCGTAAATGTGATATATATACCATATTGGCCTGTAAACTGAATCTTGCCCGTGCCCTTCGAGTCGGAGATTACTACATGAGCAGCGCTCTTCACTGCAAATTGACTTAGAGTCAGCTTGTGACCATTCAGATCGAGAAATAGTGTTGTGTTTGAAATGCCAAGGGTAATGGCACTACCTAAATCCACATTGTTTGTCAGCACAACATGTGCGCTGCTCTGGAGGAAGCCATACTGGAATCTCTTTCCATCATTGAATGCGTTTGCGTCCGCAGCCTCAATATAGTCTGCATTCGCAGCTCCGGTATTCTTAACAGCCTTAACAACGGAGTCTGCATGTTCACCCTTGCCGGAAACCATCAGAATCTGATTTGCTTCGGCAGTGACCTTGACAGCGTTAGCCGATGCAGGGGCGGCGACCAGTGAACGGATCAGGCCGTTTGCTTCCATTTTCAGGTGGCCGGATTCAATGGTGAGAATTTCGGTGGTGCCGTACTCGTGGTAGGAGTCCTTGGCCACTGCGGTGATGTAGACCTCGGCAGCGTTGTTGTAGTGGCTCACGGTGTCATTCTTCGCGTCCACGGTCAGCTTACCGCCGTTGGTACGGAACACGACGGTCTGTGCCCGCTCGTTCTGCACATATTTCAGCTCGGCAATGCCGCTGCACTCGCCTGCGTCAAAGCCGACGGTCAGAGTGGACAAGCTCTCGGGAGCGCTTGTGCCCGCCCAGTAGATGGAGTAGGTCTGCGTATCGGGCATTTCGGTGTAAATCTTCCAGAGCTTGTGGATATTCTCGTCGTCAACGCTCGGCTTATCCTGGCTCTCGTCCCAGAACAGAATGTTATCCGCTGTTTCATCCGCGGGATTTACCAGCGCGAAGCGGTCGGTGGACTGGTCCCATACGATGTCGTTGCCCTCGGAGGTCGGGGTCAGCTTGGACAGGTCGTAGCCGTTGGCCTTCGCATCCTGCAGGGCGTTGTACATGGTGCCGTTCTTGCCGTCGAGGGCTTCCTGCATGGCCATGACCTTGTTCAGGCTGGTCACGAGCTGGATGTCCGCGGACGTTTTGGCCGTCTGCATCAGACCGATAAAGGTCGGGATGAGCACCGCCGCCAGAATGGCGACGACGGCGATCACGATCACCAGCTCGACGATCGTAAAGCCCTTCTTATTTAATTTTAACATGATATTTCTCCTTTTAAATTTCATTCTTCGCGCCATTGGGCGCGGGTGGGGGGAGGAGTAGGAAGTGTGCGCGAAACCGTACACGAGATTGCCACGACTTGCTGACGCAAGTCTCGCAATGACAGTGTTGGCGCACCGTCAAGGCTCCCCTTGTGGCAAGGGGAGCTGGCGCGTAGCGCCTGAGGGGATAGAACGTTACGTTTTCGGCAACCCCTCCGGTCAGCCTACGGCTGACCACCTCCCCTTACACAGGGGAGGCTTTGGGTATGTCACAACGCGCGCGGCACTCCTACAACGTGTCATTGCGAGGAGGGCGAAGCCCGACGCGGCAATCTAATGCAAGGTTTTACAAGAGATTGCCACGGGCGGCAAAGCCGCCCTCGCAATGACAGTTTTCGGTGCAGGAGATTGCCACGACCCCTTCGGGGTCTCGCAATGACATATCGTCCCTGCCAGTCTCGCAATGACATGACCGCCGCTGCGCGGCGGACACCTCATCCGCCTCGCTGCGCTCGGCACCTTTCCCTCAAGGGGAAGGCCTTGGGGCGTCATTTTTGCGTTCCTACTGCTCCATATGAACTTTTCAAGGGAAATATCAACAATTCAAACGGCAAAACCGGTATCGTGCCGGGCGCTCGGGGGCGAGCGAACCGGCGGTGCGGAGAGAGCTTGTACGGCGCTTCCCGGCGGGCTCATCAAACAGGCGCTTGAGGCGTCTGCACACAATGCGCAGCAGCGAGACCGCCAAAACCGCGAGAGAAGCGCAAAGGAAAAGGGAGAGAAGAATGGCAACGACAAATGACACGCTGAAGTACGGAAGCGACGCCGCGACCGGATAAATGAGCTTATGCTCCAGAATCGTTACGGCGCGCTCGTGCATAAACCAGCAGAGGAAGCGGTACATCAGACGGCTTCCTGTCATGTAAGGAATGTAGGTAAAGAGCGCCACAAAGGCAATCAGATATACGACGTAGGCCACGCGCAGCCCGCGCTTTTTCAAAAAGCGCAGCGTGAACAGTCCCGCCACAAGATACAGCGCAAACAGCGCGACCAGCTTGGCAGAGTCCATTGTGATGCTCCTTCCTGTTTGATTTTGGCGCGATTTTCCCTAAAAAGCGCAAAAAAGGCCATCAAAGAGGCGCAAAGCCCCTTTGACGGCTCGGATAAAACGATGATTTAAACTGCGAAAATACGGGGGGGGGGGGCAGATTCCTGCTACGATCCGGCTATCTGTAAACATCGTGCGCATTGCTCTCCCTCCGTTCCTTTTTTCTTATTATATCGCTGCAAATTTCGCTTGTCAAGAGGCTTGCCGCTTGCAAATCCGCGCGCCGTGTGATATTCTTAAGAAAAAATGAAAGGAGATTTGCTTCCATGGAATACACGATCACGAAGGAAAACTTTGAGCAGGAGGTGCTGCAAAGCAGCCTGCCGGTGCTGGTGGACTTCTGGGCGACATGGTGCGGCCCCTGCCGGATGCTTGCACCGATCCTTGAGGAGTTTGCGCAGGAGTACGACGGCAGGGTCAAGGTCGGCAAGTGCAATGTGGACGAGCAGCCGGAGCTTGCGCGGCAGTTCGGCATTACGAGCATCCCGACGGTGCTGCTCTTCCGCGAGGGCAAGCTCGAGCAGACGCTTGTCGGCTATCGCCCGATCGAGGATTTTGAAGACCTGCTGAAATAATTCGTCCATGAAAAGAATTCCCGCCTGCCACGAACGGCAGGCGGGAATTTTGTGTCCGAGCTTATTATCCGGCAGCGACGGCGGCCGTCTCCGGCTTTTCGATCCGGCGGATCTTTGCGCCGAGCTTTTGCAGCTTGGAGACCAGCTCTTCATAGCCGCGTTCGATATATTCGATCCCTTCGACGGTCGTCTCACCGTCGGCGGCCAGCGCCGCGATGACCATCGCCGCACCGGCGCGCAGATCGCAGGCGCGCACGGTCGTACCGTGCAGCTTGTCCGTTCCGGTAATGACGGCGATTTTGCCGTTGACCTTGATCTGTGCGCCCATACGTCCCAGCTCCGAGCAGTAGCCGAAGCGCGTGTCGTAGACGCTTTCCGTAATGATGCTCACACCCTCGGCCAGCGACATACACACCGCGATCTGCGGCTGCATATCCGTCGGAAAGCCGGGATAGGGCGCGGTCTTGACGTTTGCACGGATCAGCGCGCCGGGGCGCTGCACGCGCAGCGCGTCGTCGTATTCCGTAACGGTTACGCCCATCTCGCGCAGCTTGGCGGAAATGCAGTCCATGTGTTTGGGAATGATGTTCTGAATCAACACGTCGCCGCCCGCGGCCGCGACGGCGGCCATATACGTCCCGGCTTCGATCTGGTCGGGAATAATGGAATAGCTGCCGCCGTGGAGCAGCGTGTTGCCGCGGATTTTAATGACGTCCGTGCCCGCGCCGGAGATGTTCGCGCCCATCGCGTTCAGGAAGTTCGCAAGATCGACGATGTGCGGCTCCTTTGCGGCGTTTTCGATGACGGTGGTGCCCTGCGCACGCACCGCGCCAATCATGATGTTCATCGTTGCGCCGACGGAAACAACGTCCAGATTGACGCGCGCGCCGCGCAGACCCGTCTGCGGTGCGGTAGCGCAGACGTAGCCGTTTTGCAGCTCGACCGTTGCGCCGATGGCTTCAAAGCCCTTGATGTGCTGGTCAATGGGTCGCAGGCCGAAGTTGCAGCCGCCGGGTAGCGCCACGCGGGCGTGGCCGAAACGGCCGAGCTGCGCGCCGATAAAATAATACGACGCGCGGATGCGGCGCACGAGCGTGTCCGACGCCTCCGTGTCGCGGATATGGGCGCAGGAGATCTCCAGCGTGTTCGGGCTGAGGCGGCGGATCTGCGCGCCCATGCTCTCCAGAATTTCGAGCAGCAGGCGCACGTCGGAAATATCCGGGACGTTTTCGATGCGGCAGGTGCCGCTGATGAGCAGCGTGGCAGGCAAAATTGCGACTGCGGCATTTTTCGCGCCGCTGATGCTGACACTGCCCGTCAAATGACGGCCGCCCTGAATCAAATACTGTTTCATGTCATACCCTCTCATGGTAGGAGTATATGCAATATGTAGAAAAACACTAAGGCAAATTCATACATCATCCATCATAACATAATTTTTCGTATTTGTAAAGACGGCAAATATCAAAATGTCGGGAGGCTTCTCCGAAGACCCTTCGGGTAATGGTTTTTCAGCGTGCCGTCGGCGCCGTAGCCCCAGCCGAGGCCGACGCCTTGCGTTTTTACGAGCGTCCAGCCGCGCAGCGCGGCGGGCAGTGTCGCGCCGGAGAGATAGACGGCGGTTTCGCGCGGGTCAAGCTCGACGCTCTGCGCAAAATCCGGCAGTGCGTGAGACAGCGCGTGCGCAGGCACAAAACGTCCCTTGCGCAGCTCGCCCAGCTCCAGCCCCGCGCGCAGCACGCGCAGGCCGCGCAGCTCGGGGCAGTCCGGCGGCGCAAGGCAGAGCATTTCGCCGAAGGCCAACACTCCGTCCGCCGTTTCCGGAAGAAAATCCCGGGCCTCCTTTGGCAGGGACAAAAGCCGGTTCGGGGAGAAGCTGCCGCGGATACCGTCGCTTTTTCGCAGAACGGCGGCAAAGTGCCCCTCGCCGCGCAGCTTATGCGGCCAGAGCCGAAAGGCGCCGGGCAGTGCATCGCCGCCCGCCCACTCCGGCCGCGCGGGACTGAAATACGGCGCTTCGACTGCCTCCGGCGAGAATTCCGGGTGGCGGCGCAGGAAGGCGAGCACCGCGCCCTCGTTTTCTTCGGGCGAAAAGGTGCAGGTGGAATAGACCAGCCGACCGCCGGGGGCAAGCAGTCCGGCGGCGGCGTCGAGGATTTCGGCCTGACGCGCTGCGCATATGGCGACGGTTTGCTCGCTCCAGTCCGTTATGGCGGCTTCCTCCTTGCGGAACATTCCCTCGCCGGAACAGGGCGCATCGACCAGCACGCGGTCAAAGCAGCCGGGCCAGCGCGCAGCCAACACGGCGGGAGGTTCGTTTGTGACCAGAGCATTTGTCACGCCCAACCGTTCCAGGTTTGATGACAGGATCCGCGCACGCTTCGGGTGAATCTCGTTGCAGACGAGCAGCCCCTGCCCGCGCATCGCGGCGGCGAGCTGCGTGGATTTTCCGCCCGGCGCGGCGCACAGATCCAAAACGTGCTCGCCGGGCTGTGCGTCGAGCAGGCGCGCGGGCGCCATGGCGCTCGGCTCCTGAAGATAGAATGCCCCTGCGTCGTGCAGCGGATGCAGTCCGGGACGCACATCGGGCAGGAGATATCGTCCGTTTTCCTCCCACGGGACGATCTTGCCGCAGTACTCCGGCAGCGCGGGGCAGTGCCGCTCGGGCGCGAAACGCAGCGCGGCGCTGCGCGGACGCTCGTAGGCGGCGATAAATTCATCAAATTCCGCGCCGAGCAGACGGCGCATCCGTACAAGAAACTCCCGAGGCAGCATGGAACCTCCAAAAAATCCGGTCTTTTTCATAGAATACCACGCCTGCGGCCGAATTTCCAGCCCCGCCGACGAAAAAAGCATTGCATTCTTTCTTTTTTTTCGTTATACTGTAGGTAGCGGTACAAAGCGCCGGCCCAACGGCGCCTGAATGTATATATTATAATGTATAAGGAGCGACCCCATGAGCATTTTAGTCAGCGGCGGCGCGGGATATATCGGCAGCCATACCTGCGTCGAGCTTCAGCAGGCGGGCTATGACGTCGTGATTGCGGACGATCTTTCCAATTCGAAGCCCGACGTGATCGAGCGCATCGCACGGATCACCGGAACAAAGCCTGTTTTTTACCATGGCGACGTCTGCGACCGCGCGTTTGTGCGGCGCATTTTTGAGGAACACACCATCGAGGCGGTGATTCATTTTGCGGGCAAAAAGGCCGTCGGCGAGAGCGTTCACCTGCCGCTGGCCTACTACAGGAACAATCTGGACGCGACGCTGACGCTGCTGGAGACGATGCAGCGCTTCGGCTGCAAATGCATGGTCTTTTCCTCGTCCGCGACGGTCTACGGCTCGCAAAACCCCGTGCCCTATACCGAGGCGATGCCGGTCGGCTGCCCGTCGAACCCATACGGCTGGACAAAGGTCATGTCCGAGCAGATTCTCCGCGATGCGGCGGCCGCCGACCCGGAGCTCTCGGCGGTGCTGCTGCGCTATTTCAACCCCATCGGAGCGCACGCCTCCGGCCTTCTCGGCGATGACCCGGCGGGCATCCCGAACAATCTCATGCCCTATGTCGCCCGCGTGGCGGCAGGGCAGCTTCCCCGTCTGACGGTCTACGGCTCGGACTACCCCACGCCGGACGGTACCTGCCGCCGGGATTATCTGCACGTCGTCGATCTGGCGAAGGGTCATTTGCGCGCGCTGGAATACGGCAGGGAGCACGCG
Organism: uncultured Oscillospiraceae bacterium; assembly: GCA_934645175.1. GTDB lineage: Bacteria > Bacillota > Clostridia > Oscillospirales > Oscillospiraceae > JAZOXB01. Next base: position 27,041 of record CAKUDE010000020.1, on the reverse strand, counting down.
GGCGCGGAGGCGTTCAATCTCGGCACCGGCCGCCCGACAAGCGTGCTGGAGCTGGTGGAAGCCTTCCGTACCGTGACGGGCCGGGAGATTCCCTATGTGATCGGCGCGCGGCGCGCGGGCGATCTGGCGGACTGCTGGGCGGACGCGGAAAAGACGAAACGTGTCCTTGGCTGGACGGCAGAGCGCACGATTGCGGATATGTGCCGGGATGCGTGGCGCTATATCTGTGTTTCCGGACAGGAAAATGGATAGTTTCAACAAAAAACATACCGGAATTTTGGATAAAATCACATATACCGAATATTTATTAACGTTTTTTGACGATTTTTGCACGCCGTGCATATAAAATCAAAATAATGCACAAATATTCGGCCGTTTCAGCCGCCGACAGAACGGGATTTTTGGTCAAATTATCAAGAGCGGAGAATAGAAATGAATTTTAATACACATTTTTGAGTTTTTATTCATTTTCAACTACGGTGCTTTGCAAAATTCGTTGCTCTTGACGAAAAAAATAGCCTTGCGCAAGCAGAAACTGTGTGCTATAATATGAAAAAATCGCGTACGTTCACAATTTTGTCCTTTTGGCTGCGCTCCGGCACGTTCCGCCGGATCGTTATGAAATGAAAGGATATACCACGCTATGTTTCGGGGCGCGTGCCCCGCTTTCATAGAAAATTTTAAGGAGGAAATTCAGAATGAAAAAGACAATCGCATTGCTTTTGGCGCTTGTGATGGTCCTGGGCATTCTCGTAGGCTGCACCGGTAACACCGATCCTACCGGCAACTCCGACAAGCCCACCGACAACAGCGACAAGCCCACCGAAAGCACGACCGAAGACATCGTCCAGTTTGAGGGCGAGTACGTCTACAAGGATGCCGTTTCCACGATGGCTACCAACTGGAACCCGCACACCTACCAGACCAACGACGACGCCTACCCTGCAGAGTTCGTGCGCACGGGTCTGTACGGCTTCATCTTCAACGATGACCTGAACCCTGTCGAGGGCAAGGAGCCCTTCTCCGGCTACAAGATCATCCCCGAGATGGCCGCTGCCGAGCCGGTTGACGTGACCGAGAAGGTCGCTTCCGAAGGCAAGTTCAAGATCCCCGAGGGCATGACCTCCGGCTACGCCTATGTCATCGACCTCAACCCGAATGCCAAGTGGGAAGACGGCACGCCGATCACGGCTGACGACTACATCTACTCCATGAAGCAGCTTCTGGATCCGAAGCTCAAGAACTACCGTGCTACCGACTACTACTCCGGCAACCTGTCCATCCAGGGCGCTGAGGAGTATGCCAAGCAGGGTCAGACGACCATCGAGCAGAACGCTCCCGGCTCCGTCATCAAGTACCAGAAGGCTGACCTCGTCCTGAAGGACGGCCAGTACTACACCGAAGAGGGCTACCCCGTCTACATCGGCCTGAACATCGCTCTGGACTGGACCAACGGCAACTCCCTGAAGAAGTATTATGATGCCTACGGCAGCGCGTACTTCGGCACCAAGTACTGGGCTCAGCTCGAGGCCATGATGGATAAAGACGGCCTGGTTCCGCTGACCGACGAGACCTGGGAAATGCTCAAGGACGTCACCACCACCGTCGAGGATTGGGGCGAAGATGAGACCAATATGCCCAACTACCTGGCTTATAAGAAGCTGTGGGCTGACGTCGATTACGACGCAAGCGTCGGCTGCTACAAGACCGGCGACTATCAGATCACGCTCGTTCTGAACAAGTCCCTGAAGGGCTTCTACCTGCTCTACAACCTCAGCTCCAACTGGCTCGTCAACGAGACCCTGTACGAGAAGTTCAAGAAGCAGGATACCGCCTCCGGCACCTGGTCCAGCGAATACAACCAGAGCGTCGAGAGCACCCTGTCCTATGGCCCGTATAAGCTCGTCACCTATCAGACCGACAAGCAGATGGTCTTTGAGAAGAACGAGAACTGGTACGGCTACACCGATGGCAAGCACATCTATAGAGATCCGGAAGACGGCAAGATCTATCCGATGTACATGACCACGAAGATCGACTGCCAGGCAGTCCCCGAAGCGAACACCCGTAAGACGATGTTCCTCCAGGGTCAGCTCATGACCTACGGCCTGCAGACCGACGACTTCGCAACCTACCGCTCCTCCGAGCAGTGCTACGCTACCCCGGACGAAACCATCTACTTCCTCGTCTTCAACGGCAACCTCGATGTGCTTGCCCAGCGCGAGGCGAACGACGGCTTCGACACCAAGACCAAGGACCTGCAGACCATGTCTCTGAAGTCCTTCAAGGAAGCTATGTCCCTTGTTTACGACAAGGAGCTCCTGGCTGCCACTCTGTCCCCGTCCCGCTCCGGCGGCTACGGCCTGATCGGCAACTCCTACATCTATGACCCGGAAACCGGCGCTCGCTATCGCGATACCGACCAGGCCAAGCAGGCTCTGTGCACCTACTATCAGGTTGACGTGAGCAAGTACAACAGCCTCGACGAGGCCGTTGCCTCCATCACCGGTTATGACCCCGCCCAGGCGAAGGAATTCTTCAAGAAGGCTTTCGACGAAGCCATCGAGAAGGGCTACATCACCGACGAGGATAAGGACGGCATCTCCGACCAGACCATTACCATCGAGTACTGCGCGTCCAAGGTCACCGACTTTATCACCAAGACCGTTAAGTACCTGAACGACAAGGCTCTCGAAGTTGCCGAAGGCACCCCCTTCGAAGGCAAGATCGAGTTCTACGTCTCCGCTCCGTACGACACCGAATGGTCCACGAAGCTGAAGGCCGGCCTCTCCGACACCTGCCTGTGCGGCTGGTCCGGCTCCGCTCTGGATCCCTTCGGCCTGACCGACCTCTACGTCAACAAGTCCTATCAGTACAACCAGTGGTTCGATGCCACCACCGTCAACCTCGAGCTTGAGATCAACGGCGAGAAGATCACCATGAACCTCCGCCAGTGGTCCGATGCTCTGAACGGCGAGGCTGTTGAGATCACCGCTGCCGACGGCACCAAGAAGACCTACAACTTCGGCGACGGCCAGGTTGATGTCGATACCCGTCTGGATATCCTCGCTGCCATCGAAGTCGAAGTCCTCAAGACCGGCGACTATATCCCGATCCTGCAGAACGCTTCCATGGCTCTGCTGTCCTACCAGGTCTACTACGTTGTCGACGAGTACAACCCCATCATGGGCCGCGGCGGCATCGCTTACCTGAAGTACAGCTACAATGAGACCGACTGGGCTGCTTATGTTGCTTCCCAGGGCGAACTCAAGTACTAATCCAAGCTAACGCATTTCCCCGACACGGCTTGCGCCGCTGTCATAGTTAGCTCCATGAGCTAATACATCACGCGAATGCAGGGGTGGTAGTTTCTGCCCCCCTGCATTCTGCGTATTGTATTCTTCCACGTTAGTCATGTAACGTACCCTTAACGTCGGAGGAGTATAAACTGATTGGGAGGATACCTATGGTCAAATACACTCTTCAGAGACTCCTTCTGATGCTGATGGTGACTCTGATTATTACGCTGATCTGCTTCGTGCTGATCCGTATGCTGCCCCCTGCAGAACTTGCGCCCAATGATCCCCACGCCGACATCATCGCCGCACGCCGCGAGTCCCTCGGCTATAATAAGCCGTATCTCGAGCAGTTCTGGATTTTCCTGAAAAACGTCGTCCTTCACTGGGACTGGGGCGTATCCGACGTTCTCTACTCCGGCCGCGATGTCAACCAGATCTTCGCCGAGAAGATCCCCGCGACTATTTATGTCAACTTCATCTCCGTTCTTGTTAGTATTCCGATTGGTATTATTTTCGGCATCATTGCCGCGTTGAAGAAAAACACGTGGCTTGACTATACGATTTCTACGCTGACAATCGTCTGTATCTCGGTTCCGGCATTCGTCTATGCCTTCCTGATTCAGTATTTCATCTGCTTTAAGCTGGGCTGGTTCCCGTTGCTGATGAGTCCGGGCACAGATTACTTCTCATGGGGTATGTTTGTCAGTGTCATTCCCCCGGTGCTGTCCCTGTCGCTCCCGCAGATCGCCGGTTACACGCGTACCACGCGTGCCGAGCTGGGCGAAGTTCTCACCGGCGACTATATGCTCCTTGCCCGTACCAAGGGCCTGACCAAGACGCAGGCGACCGTTCGCCATGCCATGAAGAACTGCATGGTTATTATCATCCCCAGCATCTTCGGCAGCATCGTCGGTACCCTCTACGGCGGCATGATCACCGAGCGAATTTTTGCGATTCCCGGTGTCGGCAGCCTTTCGATCAACGCCATCAATGCCCGTGACTACCCCCTCTTCCTCTTCAGCTCCTGCTTCTACACGGTCATTGGCCTGGCATCATCCATTGTGGTCGATATTAGCTACGGCTTCATTGACCCGCGTATCAGAATGGGGTCGAAAAAATGAGCATGAAAAACAATTTTAATGTAAATTCGAGTATCCCGAAGGAAAAATTCGCCTTCGTTCAGATGGATGCCAGCATCCATGACAGCAAATTCGACACGAAGAGCCGCAGCTTCTTCGCCGACGCGATGATTCGCTTCAAGAAGAACAAGTCTTCGCTCGTTGCCGCCTGGATTCTTGCGTTCATGCTTCTGTTCTCCATTGTGGCTCCCTTCTGCGTTCCTTATACGCCGAAGTCGGTAGACAGAATGTATGTCAGCTATCCGCCCTTCCATCCGGCGATTGCCGCAAAGGGCTGGGGCATTCTCGATGGCGGCTATAATATCCCCAGCCAGAACGAAAATGCCGTGCTTGCGTGGAAGGCCATCGGTGTCGAAACGGGCAGAGACCCGATTCTCGGCATTGTCGATACTCATGAAACTGAGGTTATGAAGCGCGGTAAGCTTGTCACAATCCTTTCCTATACGCTTCGTGTCAACCGTTACTATGCAAAGGGCATCATTAGCCTGAACGTCAGTGAGGGCGAATTTAAGAATATGGTTGCCTGGCAGGAAGAAAACGGTATTCAGCTCGTCTATCCTTATGTTGACTCACGCGACATCTGCGATATTACCGACTCACCGAATATTTGGTATCAGGTCAAGTCGCAGAAAGGCGAGCCTGTCCTCGATAAGGACGGCAACTATATCCCCGCATATTGCACCAATAAGAGCATGGAAACCGTGGAGTACACCGGGACCCGTATCGCCGGCGACGACGGCAGCTATATTTACAGCGCCGGTAAAGCGCTCGGCTCCGTACAGTGCCGCGTGGATTACTACTCCTACTATCAGTACATGAACGGCTTCGAGCCGATGTACCTGTTTGGTACGAATTCGATGGGCCAGGACGTTTTCTCCTCCATCGGTGTCGGCGCTCGCTTCTCCCTGGTTTTTGCAATTCTCATCTCCGTCATTAACCTGACTATCGGTGCGTTCTACGGCGCCGTTCAGGGCTACTATGGCGGCAAGATCGACCTGATTCTCGACCGTATTTCCGACATTCTTTCCGGTATTCCCTTTATCGTCGCCGTTACCCTGTTCCAGCTTTATCTGGCGGATAAGGTCGGAACGGTTGGCTCCCTGTTGGTCGCGTTTGTGGCGACCGGCTGGATCGGTATGGCGGCATTGACCAGAAAGCAGTTCTATCGCTTCAAGGGTCAGGAATTTGTCCTGTCGGCGCGTACGCTTGGCGCGTCGGACTTCCGCCTGATGTTCAAGCATATTTTCCCGAACGCGCTCGGTACCATCATCACGAGCTGCGCTCTGACCATTCCCGGCGTTATCAGCAGTGAAACGAACCTGACGTACCTCGGTATTGTCAACATTCAGGACTTCGCCGGTACTTCGATCGGCACTCTGATGCAGCAAGGCAGCGAGCAGATGACCACGGCGCCGCACGCGCTGTTCTTCCCGGCACTGTACCTTGGCTTGCTGATGATCTGCTTTAACCTGTTCGGCAACGGTCTGCGCGATGCCTTCAACCCCGCACTGAGAGGAGGAGAGGATTGATCTATGGAAAAGAAACTGTCTGTCAGAGATCTTAGAATCTCCTTCCGCACCACCAATGGTAAGGTGCAGGCCGTCCGCGGCATCGACTTTGATCTGGACAAGGGCGAAACGCTTGCCATCGTCGGTGAGTCCGGCTCCGGCAAGTCCGTCACCTCGAAGGCTATCCTTGGCATTCAGGCCGCCAACTCCATCACGGAATCCGGCGAGATCATTTACGACGGCAAGGATCTGCTGAAGATCAACGAGGATGATTTCCACAAGATCCGCGGCGATAAGATCGCCATGATCTTCCAGGACCCGATGTCCAGTCTGAACCCGATCGTAAAAATTGGACGCCAGCTCACGGAGGCTATGATTCTCAAGGGCAAGGCGCGCCAGCGTGAAAGCAAGAAAACCTTTGCGGAGCATCTGAAGCTGCTGGAACGCTCGATGATTGAGGCAAATCCCGGCAAAGCCGCCGAGATTTCCGAAAAGTGCAAGAAGTTTGTTGCCTTTGAGCACCGCCACGTCGAGATGGAGGCAAAGTATAACGCGGCGTATGAGGCCGCGGTGGAGGCTGCCGACGAGATCGACGAGCTGGTTTTCGAGCTGGATAAGAAAGCTGCGAAGGATGCGGCCTACCGTGTCAAGTATGTGTCGCAGCTCTCCGGCAAGTCCGTTCATGAGTATGTTGTTAATTCGCGCGGCGATGAGCTGAAGCGGTATGCTGCGGAGGCCGTCCGTCTGCATAGTGCAGCGAAAAAGACCGAGGAATATGCCGAGCTGATCCGCACGCTGAAGCAAAGCGGCGAGATCCTCCGCGAGGCGATTGCCCGGCCGCAGCCGAATTTCTTCCGCCTTGGCTATTATCTTGAGTTCAGCGGTAAGGATCTGCCTGCACTGGAGATCGAAAAGCTCAATGAATTCCTGCTGGACTATCTGAATCGCGAGTATATGCTCGACTTCATGAAGGATATCGCTGCCGGTTTGGAGTATTCGGCGAACAAATCCTATGAGAATATGCAGAAAGCCGTTCATGTCCTGCGTGAACAGCTTCCCGTGTTTGAGCAGGAGAACCTTGACAAGGCCGCCTGTAAGGAAGCGCTCAAGAAGATGTCCGAGGCCGTCAGCGCGTCGATTGACCGCCTGGCGATTGTGAAGGACAGCTTGAGCTATACCTTCGAATCCAGCATGGAAAGCGAAATCGACCGCTATTTCAAGTCCATTGGTAAGAATGTAAAAGCCATTAAGGTTCACGATAAGAGCCAGGCCAAGTATGATCGCCTTGTTGCTCGCGGCAAGACGCCTGAATGGAAGGTCGTTTCTGCTGCCGTGACCGATCTGGACATGGTGAAGGGCAATTTGCAGCACATCATTACGCGTTTGGCAGACCATCTAGAGGATCGACTTGCACAGCGCGGCAGCCGTGATTACGCTGTTGAGGCCCGCGAGAACATTGATTACCTGATGACGAATGCCGCAGGCATCGTTGCGAAGGTCACGAAGTCCATTGCAAAGCAGCGCGCGATCAAGCTGATGGATGAAGTCGGTATCGCGGAGCCGCGTAAGAGATACAATCAGTATCCCTTTGAGTTCTCCGGTGGTATGCGCCAGCGTATCGTCATAGCGATTGCTCTGGCTGCCAACCCCGACATTCTGATTTGCGATGAGCCGACGACAGCACTTGACGTTACAATTCAGGCTCAGATTCTCGAGCTGATCAACCGTTTGAAGGAAGAACGTCAGCTTTCCGTTATCTTTATCACGCATGACCTTGGCGTTGTTGCCAATATGGCTGACCGTGTTGCCGTCATGTATGCAGGCAAGATCGTCGAGTACGGCACGTCTGAGGACATCTTCTACCATGCCCGTCATCCGTATACTTGGGCTTTGCTTGCATCCATGCCCGACCTGGATACGAACGAGCGCCTTGAGGCCATCCCCGGCACGCCGCCCAACATGATCTATCCGCCTGTCGGCGACGCGTTCGCCGCGCGAAACAAGTATGCTATGCAGATCGATTTTGAGCAGCAGCCGCCGATGTTCCAGATCAGCGATACGCATTTTGCCGCTACCTGGCTTCTGCACCCGGATGCGCCGAAGGTCGACCCGCCCAAGATCATTCTGGACCGCATTGCCAGAATGGAGAGTAAAAGAGGGGTAGAAGATGGAAAATAAGGAAGTATTACTGAAAGTTGAACATCTCTGCCAGTATTTTAAAATGCAGGGCGGCGAGCTCAAGGCGGTGGATGACGTCAATTTTGACATCAAAAAGGGCGAGGTCTTCGGCCTCGTCGGTGAGTCGGGCTGTGGCAAGACCACGACCGGCCGTTCCATCATAAAGCTCTATGATATCACCGGCGGTAACATCTTTTTCAAGGGCACTCGTATCTCTGCCGGCACCCGCTCTTATGCAGATGCCATTAAGAAGGCAAAGAGCGACCTGAAGGAAGCCGAAGAACAGCTCAAAAAGGATGTCGCTGAGGGAAAGATCAATCAGGACGCCGCAGGGAAGCGCCTTGAGACGCTGAAGGCGGAGTGCGAGGCGACCGTGCAGGAGCAGAAGGCCGAGCTGAAAAAAGCTGTTTATGACCAGAAGCACTGCAATAAGGCGTTTGCGGAGGCTGCCGTCGAACGTACCCGCAAGGAGTACGAGGCGCGTTTGGCCAAAGCCAAGGGCGCGGAGCGCGACGAGCTCGCTGCCGAATATAAGAACGAGCTGCGCAAGGCTCGCAAGACCCGCCTGACCAATCAGATTCAGATGATCTTCCAGGATCCGATTGCTTCGCTGGATCCCCGTATGACCGTCCGCGACATTATTGCGGAGGGGCTCATCATTCAGGGTGAAAGAGATCAGAAGGTCATTGACGAGAAGGTTTACGAGATGCTGGAGTTCGTTGGACTCGTGCGTGAACACGCAAGCCGTTATCCGCATGAATTCTCCGGCGGTCAGCGGCAGAGAATCGGTGTTGCTCGTGCGATTATTATGAACCCCGATCTCATCATCGCTGACGAGCCTGTTTCCGCGCTTGACGTTTCGATTCAGGCGCAGGTGATTAACCTGCTCGGCGACCTCCGCGACCGCGGCATGACGCTGCTCTTCATTGCACATGACCTGTCCGTTGTCAAGTACTTCTCCGACCGTATCGGCGTTATGTACTATGGCAAGATGGTCGAGCTGGCGAGCTCGGACGAGCTCTTCCTCAATCCGCTGCATCCGTATACCAAGTCCCTGCTGTCGGCTGTGCCGCTGCCCGACCCGGTATACGAGAGAAACCGCAAGCGTATTGTGTATAATCCGCTGGCCGAGCACGACTATTCTGTGGATAAGCCGTCCTTCCGCGAGATTAAGCCGGGACACTTCGTCCAGTGTAATGATGCGGAGTATGAGAAGTACCTCAAGGAGCTTAAATAAGCATGAGTGAGCGCCGTAAATCCTATCTGATTACGCTCTGCTTTGCGGCCGTGATTACCGGTGGCGTTATTTACTTCAGCCTTTCCCGCTACAATGTAATCGACAGTATCTGTAACGGACTGTTTGTGGCGGCGGTCCTGGTTGGCGGCTGCGGCCTGCTGGCATTTGCAAACAAGCAAGGAACATTTGATATGTTCACGTTTGCAGTGTCTTGGCTGATCCACATCCGTTATCTGTTTAAGAAGGGCGAAAAGCGCGAGACCTATGCGGAGTACAAGGTGCGTAAAAGCGGTGAGCGAACCTATAGCGTTTCGCCGCTGATAGTTGGCGCTCTCCTGTTTGGATTGTCGCTCGTCGTATTTGTAATTTCAAAGTTCATCTGAATTTCTGACTAACTTCAAGCAAAACACCGCCTGTGCTTCGGCACAGGCGGTGTTGTTTTTTGGGGGGTTCACGGATTGACGCGCGGATAAGGTGTTCGGCAATTTGTTCTGCCGAGAATATAGTCCGTTGAGGTTTTGTAGAGGTTTGCAAGCCGGATCAGAACGTCGGTCGGAAGATCACGCAGCCCGCGCTCATAACGCGAATACTGCGGCTGCTTCATTTGCAGATAGTCCGCAACCTGCTGCTGCGTCAGATCATGATCCTCCCGCAGATCTCGTATGCGACGGTAATAGTTGTCCATAAAAAATCTCCTGAAAATAACCGTTTGGTATTGACACGATATCATATTTGTGGTAAGATAAGCTCAGAAAATAACCGTACGGTTATAAAAGGAGGATGGGTCAATGAAAAAGAAAGTGAACACGCGAGAATTATTCGCACAGCTTCTCAGGTTTAATGCTATGCTGATTGCCCTGATTAGTGCCTTTATAATATTCATATCCTTTCGATATCGAAATCCAACAGAGTTAATTGCAGCGGCACCGATTATCATTGTGACAACTTTCGTTGTTGTAATCGTTCTTTCAATGGACGTTGTCGGAGAGATACTGAGGCAACGCACGAGGGTTGGCATTGGTGATGCATTGCTTTTTTCTATGAGTTTAATGGGAGACTTTTTGTTGGCGATCAATTATGTTCGCTTCCGCGTGCTGTTGGGAGAGAAACTTTTGAAAAATCCTTTGACAGAAATGGCCTACATCTACAATGCGGATGAAGCTGCGTATCTTGTTCTTGGACTGTGCCTGTTTGTGCTTTTGGGACTGCCTTGGAAGGTCTGCTCAATGATACGCGGTGTGCGTGAAGTAAGGCAGAGACAGCCGGATCATGTGTAAGAGGCAGTGAATCGAAAATACTTCTTGAGTGTCCCAAACTGCTCGACCGACATCAGCATGGTATCGGCCCTTTCCGCGCCAAATCCCTCCAATCCCCGTTGGGTGTTCCCGGCGGGGATTCTCTTTATGGAAGTCTTTTGGGGAAATGCTGCGCCGGGAAGGACCAAAGCGGCAAAAAGAGCGAAAATATTTAGAAAAAATCCGAAAAAGTGCTTGACATTCACGGCTGCGTGGGTTAGAATATGAGGGTGCGCGTCGGAGGGATAACAACGCCTCCGTGCGTGCCAATGCGATGATGCAGGAGATTGCGCCCGTCCGGGCGGGAACTTCTGCGGAGTATGTCCGATGATCGGGCGGCTGAAGCGATCGTTGCGTGGCGTATATCGCCGCGCCATGGAGCACGGCCGGGCATCCGGCCGATTTTTGTGAGCGCGGAGTGATACGCACGGTTAAGCGTACACGAAAATCGTTTCGACCGTACCCAGCAGGGCAACCAACCAACTGAGTACGTTTCAAGGAGGAAACAACCACAATGGCTAACACCAAAATCCGCATCCGTCTCAAGGCCTATGACCATCAGCTTATCGACGCCACCTGCGAGAAGATCGTCGAGGCTGCCAAGCGTAACGGCTCCACCGTTTCCGGCCCCATCCCCCTGCCCACCCGCAAGGAGATCGTTACCATTCTTCGCTCGCCGCACGTCAACAAGGACTCCCGCGAGCAGTTCGAGCGCCGTACCCACAAGCGTCTGATCGATATTTTCAACCCGAACGCGAAGTGCGTCGAGGCCCTTCAGGGTCTGGATCTTCCGGCCGGTGTTGAGATCGAAATAAAGCTGTAATATCCGCCGGATATTGCGGCATACCCCGACCGCTGCCGAGGCGGTCCCGGGTCATGTTGGCAAACCAATGGCTGCCCAATGGCTAAGTTTTCCAACCAATAACCTATAAAGGAGTAAACAAAATGCAGAAAGCAATCATCGGCAAGAAAGTGGCCATGACCCAGATCTTCGATGAGAACGGACACGTCATTCCCGTCACCGTGATCGAGGCCGGCCCCTGCGTCGTCGCTCAGAAAAAGAGCGTCGAAAACGATGGCTATACCGCTGTTCAGCTTGCCTTCGGCGACTGCGCCGAAAAAAAGCTGACCAAGCCGGAGCTTGGCCATCTGAAGAAGGCGGAGGTTTCCGCCAAGAAGCATCTCAAGGAATTCAAGCTGGACAACGCGGCCGAGCTTGAGGTCGGCGCCGAGATCAAGGCCGACGTATTCGCTGTGGGCGACCACATCGACGTCACCGGTATCTCCAAGGGCCATGGCTTCCAGGGCTCCGTCAAGCGCAACGGCACCCACATCCAGAAGATGACCCACGGCGGCGGCCCGGTCCACCGTCATGCGGGCTCCATGGGCTCCTCCTCCGATCCTTCCCGCATCTTTAAGGGGAAGAACGGCGCGGGCCAGATGGGCGTTGAGCAGGTCACCGTCCAGAATCTTATCGTCGTCAAGGTCGATGCCGATCTGAATATGCTGGTCGTTCGCGGCGCGATTCCCGGCCCGAAGGGCGGACTCGTGTATGTGAAGAGCACCGTTAAGAAGATCAAGATCGCTCAGGCCGGCGCCGGCATCAGCAAGAACCCGCAGAAGGCCTCCGGTCGTAACCCGCAGAAGGCTTCCGCGAGAGGCTAAGGAAAGGAGAGTAACCCATGCTGAAAACGAATGTTTACGACATGAACGGCAAGCAGGTTGGCGAAGTCGAACTTTCCGAGGCCATCTTCGGTATCGAGCCCAACGAATCCGTTGTTCATGATGTGGTCAAGAATCATCTGGCCAATCGCCGTCAGGGCACGCAGTCCGCGCTGACCCGCGCCGAGGTTTCCGGCGGCGGTAAGAAGCCGTGGCGCCAGAAGGGCACCGGTCATGCCCGCCAGGGCAGCACCCGTGCTCCGCAGTGGACGCACGGCGGCATCGTCTTTGCCCCGAAGCCCAGAGATTACAGCTACACCCTCAATAAGAAGGTGCGTCGCCTGGCTCTGAAGTCCGTCCTGAGCGCCAAGGCTCAGAGCGAGAGCATCGTCGTCATCGACGAGATCAAAATGGACGAGATCAAGACCAAGAAGTTCGCCGGCTTCCTGTCCGCTGTCGGCGTTGACTGCAAGGCTCTGGTCGTGACTGCCGAGGTCAACGGCAACGTCGTCCTGTCCGCGCGCAATATCCCCGGCGTGCAGACCACTTTTGCAAACCTTATCAATGTTTACGACATCCTCAACGCGAAGAAGCTTGTCGTCGATAAGGCTGCGCTGGCGAAAATCGAGGAGGTGTTCGCATGAAGACTGCATACGACATTATCATCCGTCCGGTCATCACCGAGCAGTCCATGGAAGCGACCCATCTGAAGAAGTACGTTTTCATGGTCGCGCCCACCGCGAACAAGACCGAGATCAAGAAGGCCATTTCCGAGATCTTCGGCGTGAAGGTCGAGAAGGTCACTACCATCCGCATGGACGGCAAGGCAAAGCGCCAGGGTCGCTACCCCGAGGGCCGCACCGCCTCCTACAAGAAGGCCGTTGTCAAGCTGACCGAAGATTCCAAGACCATCGAGTTCTTCGAGGGTATGGTCTAATCCATCTCAATAAAGGAGTGTAACGCAATATGGCGATCAAAACTTACAAGCCTTATACCCCGGCGCGCCGCGGCATGACCGTGTCCGCGTTCGACGGCGTAGACAAGAAGGCAAAGCCCGAGCGTAGCCTTGTTGAGACCCTGAAGAAGCATTCCGGTCGCAACAGCTACGGCAGAATCACCGTCCGCCACCGCGGCGGCGGCAACAAACGCAAGTATCGTGTCATCGACTTCCGCCGCGACAAGCTGGATATGCCCGCCGTCGTGCAGCGCATCGAGTACGATCCCAACCGCAGCGCCTTCATCGCCCTGGTGAAGTACGAGGACGGCGAGCTCCGCTACATCCTCGCGCCTGTCGGTCTGAACCCCGGCGATACCGTCCTGGCCAGCGCCGCTGCCGACATCAAGCCCGGCAACTGCCTGCCCATCGCGAATATCCCCGTCGGTACCGTGATCCACAACATCGAGCTCCAGCCCGGCCGCGGCGCTCAGCTCGTCCGCTCCGCGGGCGTTGCTGCGCAGCTTCTGGCAAAGGAAGAGGAGCTGGCTCAGGTTCGTCTGCCCTCCGGCGAGGTCCGCTATGTCCGTATGAACTGCACCGCCGTTATCGGTCAGGTCGGCAACATCGACCATAGCAATGTCCACATCGGTAAGGCCGGCCGCACCCGCCACATGGGCATCCGCCCGACCGTCCGCGGCTCCGTTATGAACCCGAATGACCACCCGCACGGTGGCGGCGAAGGCCGCGCCCCGGTTGGCCGTCCCGGCCCTGTCACTCCGTGGGGCAAGCCTGCGCTCGGTTACAAGACCCGCAAGACGAAGAACCGTACCAACAAGTTCATCATCAAGCGCAGAAACAGTAAGTAAGGAGGAAATGAATAATGAGCAGAAGCATTAAGAAAGGCCCGTTTGTTGCTCCTGAGCTGTATAAGCGCGTCGAAGAGCTGAACAAAACCGGTGAAAAGAAAGTGCTGAAGACCTGGTCGAGATCTTCCACCATTTTCCCCTCCTTCGTCGGTCACACGATCGCTGTCCACGACGGCCGTAAGCACGTTCCCGTCTATGTGACAGAGGACATGGTCGGTCATAAGCTGGGCGAGTTCGTTCCCACCAGAACGTTCCGCGGCCATTCCGGCAGCAAGACCGCCAATTCCAAGTAAGGGGGAGAGAAACATGGAAGCAAAAGCTCATCTGAAATACCTGCGTATTTCTCCGCGCAAGGTCGTTATTCTGTGCGACCTGATCCGCGGCAAGGACGTTAAGACCGCTTGCGCATATCTCATGCAGACCCCGAAGGCAGCTTCCGAGCCCATGCTCAAGCTCCTCAGAAGTGCGATGGCGAACGCCGAGAACAATAACAACATGGATCCGGAGAAGCTCTTCGTTTCCACGGCGATCGCAAACCCCGGCCCCACGCTCAAGCGCGGTATGCCGAGAGCCAAGGGCAGATACAATCGCATTCTCAAGAGAACGACCCACCTCACCATCGGCGTGAGCGAGAAGGCATAAGGAGGCACCTATGGGACAGAAAGTTAATCCTCATGGTCTGCGCGTCGGCGTCATCAAGGACTGGGACTCCCGCTGGTATGCCCGCAACGAGAAGGTCGGCGACCTGATCGTTGAGGACTACAATATCCGTAAGGATCTCAAGAAGAGACTCTATGCTGCCGGCATCGCCAAGATCGAGATCGAGCGCAGCAACGGCCGCGTCAAGATCAATCTGCACTGCTCCCGCCCCGGCGTCGTCATCGGCAAGGGCGGCCAGGATATTGAAAAGCTCCGTCTGGAGCTTGAGAAGAAGCTCGGCAAGAGCGTTGCTCTGAACATCGTCGAAGTCCGTAGCCCGGACCTCAACGCACAGCTTGTGGCAGAGAACATCGCCGCCCAGCTTGAGAAGAGAATTTCCTTCCGCCGCGCCATGAAGCAGGCGATGCAGCGCGCGACCCGTCTGGGCGCGAAGGGCATCAAGTGCACCTGCGGCGGCCGTCTCGGCGGCGCTGAGATCGCACGCAGCGAGTCCTATCATGAGGGCACCATTCCGCTGCAGACCATCCGCGCAGACATCGAGTACGGTTTCGCGGAAGCGAACACCACCTATGGTAAGATCGGCTGCAAGGTGTGGATCTATAAGGGCGAAGTCCTGAATTCCACGCTGCGTCAGACCGCTCCGGAGGCCCCGCGCCGTGACCGCCGCAACAACGACCGTCGTCGTGACGATCGCCGCGGCAACGGCGAGCGCCGTGGCTCCGGCAGACCTTTCAACGGCGAGCGTCGTCGCGACGACCGCAGGGAAGGAGGCAACCGCTAATGTTAATGCCTAAGAGAACAAAGTTCCGCAGAGTCCAGCGCGGCCGTATGAAGGGCGCCGCCTCCCGCGGTAACAAGGTATCCTACGGTGAATTCGGTATTCAGGCCATGGAGCCCGGCTGGATCACCGGCAACCAGATCGAAGCTGCCCGTATCGCTATGACTCGTTACACGAAGCGTAGCGGCCAGGTGTGGATCAAGATCTTCCCCGATAAGCCCGTTTCCAAGAAGGCGCTCGGCGTTCGTATGGGCTCCGGTAAGGGCGCCCCGGAATACTGGGTTGCAGTCGTCAAGGCGCAGAAGGTCATGTTCGAGATCGGCGGCGTTTCCGAAGAGGACGCCCGCGAAGCGCTCCGCCTCGCGCAGCACAAGCTGCCCATCAAGACCAGGATCATTGCCCGCGAGGATGCAGAATCTGAGAATGGTGGTGAATGATGATGAAGGCAAAGGAACTCAGAACCATGTCCGTTTCCGAACTGGAGACGAAGGCGTCCGAGCTGAAGAAGGACCTCTTCTTCCTGCGGATGCAGCACGCAACGAACCAGCTTGACAACCCGGTGAAGATCGCCGCCGTCAAGAGAGACATTGCCCGCATCAAGACGATCATTCGTGAGAAAGAGACCGCAATCTGAGGAGGTAAGCGAAAATGACTGAAAACACCAGAGCTTTCCGCAAAACCAGAGTTGGTCAGGTCGTCTCCGATAAGATGGACAAGACCATCGTTGTGGCTATTGAGGACAGCGTGCAGCACAAGCTGTATAAGAAAATCGTTAAGAGAACCGTAAAGCTGAAGGCGCACGACGAGAACAACGAGTGCGGCATCGGCGATACCGTGAAGGTGATGGAGTGCCGTCCCCTGTCGAAGGACAAGAGATGGCGTCTCGTTGAGATCATCAAGAAGGCTGAATAAGGAGGTCGGGAACCAATGATTCAACAGGAAACCTTTCTGAAGGTTGCCGACAACACCGGCGCAAAGGAAATCAAGTGCATTCGTGTGCTTGGCGGCTCCAAGCGCAAGTTCGGCAACATCGGCGATGTCATCGTCGCCTCCGTCCGCAAGGCGACCCCCGGCGGCACCGTGAAGAAGGGCGAGGTCGTGAAGGCCGTTATCGTCCGCTCCGCTAAGGGCGTTCGCCGCGCCGACGGCACCTATGTCCGCTTCGACGAGAATGCCGCCGTCCTGATTAAGGATGACAAGAATCCCCGCGGCACCCGTATCTTCGGGCCGGTCGCAAGAGAGCTTCGTGATAAAGAATACATGAAGATCCTCTCGCTGGCTCCGGAAGTCATTTAATAGGGGGATATGGAATGAATATCAAGAAAAATGATACCGTCATTGTCCTGTCCGGTAAGTCCAAGGGCAAGAAGGGCAAGGTCCTCAATGCTCTGCCCGCCAAGAACAAGGTCGTCGTTGAAGGCGTCAATATCGCCACCTGCCACGTGAAGGCACGCAAGCAGAACGACGTTTCCGGCATTGTCAAGCGCGAGATTCCCATCCGTGTTGACAAGGTCCAGCTCTACTGCGCCAACTGCAAGCGCGGTGTCCGTGTCGGCTTCCATATCGATGGCGACAAGAAGACCCGTGTCTGCAAGAAGTGCGGTAAGGAAATCTGAGGAGGAGTAACGAAGCTATGCCCAGACTGAAGGTTAAGTATAACGAAGAAATCGCTCCTGCTCTGATGAAGAAGTACCAGTACAAGAGCGTCATGCAGATTCCGCAGCTTGCAAAGGTCATCGTCAATGTCGGCTGCGGCGACAGCAAGAACAACGCCAAGGAGATTGAGGCAATCTGTAAGGATATTGCCACTATCACCGGCCAGAAGCCCATCACCACCAAGGCCCGCAAGTCCGTTGCGAACTTCAAGGTTCGTGAGGGCGAAACCGTCGGCGTGAAGGTCACGCTGCGCGGCGACAAAATGTGGGAGTTCCTCGATCGTCTGTTCAATGTGGCGCTGCCCCGTGTCCGCGACTTCCGCGGCATCAACCCCAACGCTTTTGACGGCCGCGGCAACTACGCCATGGGCCTGAAGGAACAGCTCATTTTCCCGGAAATCGAGTATGATAAGGTCGATAAGATCCGCGGCATGGACATTTGCATCTGCACCACCGCGACGACCGACGAGGAAGCCAAGGAACTGCTGACAATGATCGGCGCTCCGTTCCACGCTTAATGGGAGGATGACGAAATGGCAAGAAAAGCAATGATCCTGAAGCAGCAGGCCGGAAACAAGTATTCCACCCGCCGCTACAACCGCTGCAAGATCTGTGGCAGACCCCATGCTTACCTGCGCGATTTCGGCGTTTGCCGTATCTGCTTCCGCGAGCTGGCGTATAAGGGAGAAATCCCCGGCGTCAAGAAGGCAAGCTGGTAAGCTCCATCGGGCGAAAGCCCGATCCACCATGAGTATTCATGCGTGATCCAAATGTAAAACAGGCATCAGAAGTCAGAGGAAAATGGAGCCGGCTGCCGGCTTACATTCCTCTGATACTCTGGCGTCTTAACGGGTACAGCCCGTAACTTCTAAAGGAGGTAACATCACATGCAAATCACTGATCCCGTAGCAGATATGCTGACCCGAATCCGGAACGCAAATTCTGCCAAGCACGAGTCCGTCGATGTCCCCGCTTCCAACCTGAAGAAGGACATCGCGAAGATCCTGCTCGACGAGGGCTTCATCAAGTCCTACACCGTCGAGGAGGACGGCAAGCAGGGTGTCATCCACATCACCCTCAAGTACCTCGGCAATAAGGAGAAGGTCATCTCCGGCCTTCGCCGCGTTTCCAAGCCCGGCCTGCGTGTCTATGCCGGTGCTGACGAGCTGCCCAAGGTGCTGCGCGGTCTCGGTATCGCGATTATTTCCACTTCCAAGGGCGTCATGACCGATAAGGCCGCTCGTGCGGCGCATATCGGCGGCGAAGTCCTTGCGTTCGTCTGGTAAGGAGGTAACAGTATGTCCAGAATCGGCAAGATGCCTATCACTGTACCGGCGGGCGTTCAGGTCACCATCGCGGACGGCAACGTCGTTACCGTCAAGGGCCCGAAGGGTACGCTGACCAGCACGTTCCACCACGACATGATCATCAAGCAGGAAGGCGCCGTCCTCACCGTCGGCCGCCCGGATGACGAGCACGCTCATAAGAGCCTGCACGGCCTGACCCGCACCCTGCTGCATAACATGGTCGTCGGCGTGGAGAAGGGCTTCCACAAGGAGCTTGAGATCAACGGTACCGGCTACCGCGCGCAGAAGGACGGAAAGAAGCTGGTCATGAACCTCGGCTACTCCCATCCCGTAACGATGGAGGAGATTGAGGGCATTGCCATCGAAGTCCCCGCCCCCACCAAGATCGTCATCAGCGGCATCGACAAGCAGAAGGTCGGTCAGTTTGCCGCCGAAGTCAGAGGGAAAAGACCCCCCGAACCCTATAAGGGCAAGGGCATCAAGTATGCTACCGAGGTTCTTCGCCATAAGGAAGGCAAGACCGGCGGTAAGAAATAACAGGAGGTGTGCATAAATGATTAAGAAGACCGATAAGAAGGCAATGCGCCTCAAGCGCCACGTTCGCGTTCGCGGTAAGATCTCCGGCACACCGTGCAGACCCCGCCTGAATGTTTTCAGAAGCAACGCCAATATCTATGCACAGATCATCGACGACGTCAACGGAGTCACGCTCGTTTCCGCTTCCACCGTGGAAAAGGAGTTTGAAGGCGCCACCGGCAACTGCGAAGCTGCCAAGAAGGTTGGTGCGTTGATCGCTGAGCGCGCAAAGGCCAAGCAGATCGAGGAAGTCGTTTTCGACCGCGGCGGCTATGTCTACCACGGCCGTGTGGCTGCTCTTGCTGAAGGCGCGCGCGAAGGCGGACTCAAATTCTAAGAGGAGGAAGAGAAAATGGCTTATAACAGAGCGTCCGAAAAGGACAATGCTCCCGAAATGATCGAGCGCGTCGTTTACCTGAACCGTGTTTCCAAGACGGTTAAGGGCGGCCGCGTCATGAAGTTCTCCGCGCTGGTCGTTGTCGGCGACGGCAAGGGCACCGTGGGCTACGGCCTCGGCAAGGCGGCGGAAGTCTCCGAAGCCATCCTCAAGGGCATCGCCAACGCCAAGAAGAACCTGCATAAGGTCACGCTCTCCGGCACCACGATCCCCCACGAGGTCATCGGCGTCTACGGCGCCGGCTCCGTCCTGATGAAGCCCGCCTCCGTCGGTACCGGCGTTATTGCCGGCGGCGCTGTCCGTGCTGTCATGGAAGCTGTCGGCATCACCAATATCCGCACCAAGTGCCTGCGCTCGAACAACCCGCAGAACGTCGTCAAGGCGACTATGCAGGGTCTGCTCAGCCTCCGCGGTCCGCAGGATGTCGCGCGTATCCGCGGCAAGAGTGTGGAAGAGATCATCGGTTAAGGAGGATACGGACAATGGCACAGTTAAAGATCAAGCTCGTTAAGAGCCTCAACGGTCGTATCCAGAAGCACATTGCCACCGCGCAGTCCCTCGGCCTTCGCAAGATCGGCCAGACGACGGTGCAGCCCGACAATGCGCAGACCCGCGGAAAGATTGCCACCATCGGCTATCTTCTCGAGGTCACCGAGGCAGAATAAGAGGAGGAGAAAACAATGGAATTACATGAACTCGCTCCCGTTCTGGGTTCTACTCAGGTCGCCAAGCGCAAGGGCCGCGGCACCGGCACCGGCAACGGCAAGACTGCCGGCCGTGGCCATAAGGGCCAGAAGGCTCGCTCCGGCGGCAAGGTTCGCGTCGGCTTCGAAGGCGGCCAGATGCCTCTGGCACGCCGCATCCCGAAGCGCGGCTTCAACAACATTTTTGCAAAGCCTCTGACTGAGGTCAAGCTCTCCGCGTTCGAGTGCTTCGAGGACGGCGAGACCGTTGACGCTCTGGCTCTGCTCAACAAGGGACTCATCCGTGACTGCAAGTACGGCATCAAGGTCCTTTCCAACGGCACACTGACGAAGAAGCTCACCATCAAGGCGGCTGCGTTCTCTGGTTCTGCCAAAGCAAAGATCGAGGAGGCAGGCGGAAAGGCTGAGGTGGTGTAAGTGCTTACTACACTGCGAAATGCCTGGAGAATCCCGGAGCTTCGCAAGAAGCTGCTCTTCACGCTTCTCATCATCCTGCTTTACCGTATCGGTAACGTCATCCCCGTCCCCTTTGTCAATGTCGATGTTATGGCGCAGATGTTCAATGCCCAGCTCAAGGACACCATCTTCGGCCTGTTTGACATGATGTCCGGTTCGGCTTTCTCACAGGCGACGATTTTCGCTCTGTCCATCCAGCCGTATATCAACGCATCGATCATTATCCAGCTTCTCACCATTGCCATCCCCGCTCTGGAGCGTCTGAGCAAGGAAGGCGGCGAGGAAGGTAAGAAGAAGATCAACACCATCACCCGCCTGACCACCGTCGGCCTGGGTCTGCTGATGGGCTGGGCATACTTCATGATGCTCAAGAACTACAATGCCTCCGCCACCGCTTCCGACGGCTACCGCCTGCTCATTGACGACGGCTTCGTCAGCGCTCTGACTATTATCCTCACCTTCACCGCCGGCTCCACGCTGGTCATGTGGCTCGGTGAGCAGATTACCCAGAGCGGCATCGGCAACGGCATCTCCATGATCCTGTTCGCCAACATCATTGCCCGTATTCCCGCCGGCATCATCAAGCCCCTGGGCAGTATGCTGTGGAGCCAGTGGTATTGGGTTCTGGCGCTCATCATCGCGATGCTCGCAATTATCGTATTTATCATTTTCGTCTCGCAGGCCGAGCGCCGGATTCCGGTGCAGTATGCCAAGCGCGTCGTCGGCCGCAAGGTCTACGGCGGCCAGAACACGCACCTGCCGATCAAGGTCAATATGTCCGGCGTCATGCCCATCATCTTTGCCCAGTCGATCGCCAGTCTGCCGGCTACCATCTGCACCTTTGTCGGTAAGGCCACGAGCTCTAACTGGTGGTATAAGAATGTGTTCAGCAGCACCAGCGCGATCTACACGATCTGCTATCTGCTCCTGATCGTCGGCTTCAGCTACTTCTATGCAACCATCCAGTACAACCCCGTTGAGGTTTCCAACAACCTGAAGAAGAACGGCGGCTTTATCCCCGGCTTCCGTCCGGGCCGCCCCACCTCCGATTTCATCCGTAAGGTTATCAATAAAATCACGCTGTTCGGCGCGATTTACCTGGGTGTGATCGCCGTGCTGCCGATGCTCCTCGGCGCTATCACGGGCAATACGTCCTTCTCCTTCGGCGGTACCTCCGTCATCATTATCGTCAGCGTCGCACTTGAGACCGTTTCGGCCATCGAGGCGCAGATGATGATGCGCAACTACTCCGGCTTCCTTGAGAAATAAGAGGGCGCCTGTATGAGACTGGTTTTACTTGGTGCGCCCGGAGCGGGCAAGGGAACGCAGGCGGAGCTTCTGTGCGAATGCCTGAACATTCCCACCATCTCCACGGGCAACATTCTCCGCGAGGCGATCGCGGAGGGTACCGAGATCGGCCGGCGTGCAAAGCTCCTCATCGATGACGGCCAGCTCGTTCCCGACGATGTCATTATGCACATTGTCCGGGAGCGGCTTGCCAAGCCCGACTGCGCGGGTGGCTACATCCTCGACGGTGTCCCCCGCACGGTCGCGCAGGCGCAGTCGCTCATCGACCTGGGCATCGAGATCGATCACGTTATCTCCCTTGAGGTGGCGGATGACGCGATTACGGCACGAATGGCCGGCCGGCGGGTGTGTCCTGCCTGCGGCGCGAGCTACCACCTCGTCGCCAATCCGCCAAAGACGGAGGGCAGGTGCGACCATTGCGGCGGCGAGCTGACCGTCCGCGCGGACGACGCGCCGGAAACGGTTCTGCATCGCTTGCAGGTCTACCATGCGCGAACCGAGGCGCTCAAGAGCTTCTACCGTGAGCTCGGAAAGCTGCGGCTTGTGCGCGGCGACCAGTCCATTGAAGACGCTCACCGCGAGATTCTCACGGTTTTGGGAGTGTAATATGATTTCTATCAAAAATGAACGAGAGATCGCACTGATGCGGAAGGCCTGCAAAATTACCGCGGCAGCCCGTGCTCTGGCAGGGGATATGGTAAGGCCCGGCGTCACAACGCAGCAGATCGATAAGGCTGTTCATGATTTCATCCTGTCACAGGGCGCCGTGCCCTCCTTCCTCCACTACAGCGGCTACCCCGCCAGCGTGTGTATTTCCGTCAATGAAACGATCATTCACGGAATCCCCGGCGGCCGGGTGCTCAAGGAAGGCGACATCGTCTCGATCGATGTCGGCGCGAAGTGGGGCGGATTCCACGGCGACTGCGCCGCCACCTACCCCTGCGGGAATATCTCGCCGGAGGCACAGCGGCTCATCGATGTGACAAAGCAGAGTTTTTTTGAGGGTATTCGCTTCGCCCGTCAGGGCTATCGCGTTTCCGACATCGGTCATGCGGTGCAGAGCTATGTGGAGGCCAACGGCTTTTCCGTCGTTCGCTCCTTCGTCGGCCACGGAGTCGGCGAAAACCTGCACGAGGAGCCGGAGGTGCCGAATTTCGGCCGCCTCGGCCATGGCCCGCGCCTGATCCGCGGCATGACGATTGCCGTCGAGCCGATGGTCAACGCCGGCGTCTACGACGTCCGCATTCTGAAAGACGGATGGACGACCGTAACCGCCGACGGCAAGCTCTCTGCCCACTACGAAAACACTCTGCTCATTACCGACGGCGAGCCGGAAATTCTCACCGTCACCGAGGGGCTTTGACATGGACCTGAGCAGATCAGATGTCGTTCGATGTCTGGCCGGCCGAGACGCTGGAGAGCTGTTCTTCATTGCAGACTCCGACGGTGTGTACGTCAGTCTTGTAGACGGCAAGCACAGAACGCTTGAAAAGCCCAAACGCAAAAAGATCCGCCACGTCCAACTCGTCCTTCGACCTGATTCGCCGATCGCCGAGAAGCTCCGCTCCGGCGAAAAGCTGCTCAACAGCGAATTACGAAGGGAACTGGCTGTCATCAGCCGGAACATCAACGTTTCAACCAAGGAGGTTCGTGAAACTTGGCAAAAGACGACGTAATCGAACTTGAGGGCATCGTAACCGATGCATTGCCGGACGCCATGTTCAAAGTCAAGATCGGCGGCGAGCATGTGATTCTGGCGAACATTTCCGGTAAGCTGCGCATGAACTATATCAAAATTCTGCCCGGCGACAAAGTAACCGTTCAGATGTCTCCGTATGATCTGACCCGCGGTCGGATCACATGGAGAAGCAAGTAATTGAGAGACTTCGATTTTTTGGAGGTACTATACTATGAAGGTTAGACCGTCCGTGAAGCCCATGTGCGAAAAGTGCAAGATCATCAAGCGCAAGGGCCGCGTTATGGTAATTTGCGAAAACCCCAAGCATAAGCAGAGACAAGGTTAACAGGAGGTGCTCGAAAGTATATGGCACGTATTGCTGGTATTGACCTGCCCCGCGAGAAGAGAATTGAGATCGGCCTCACTTATATCTTCGGCATCGGCAGAAAAAGCGCCAAGGACATCCTCGCGATGGCCGGCGTCGACCCCGACATCCGCGTGAAGGACCTGACGGAAGATCAGGAAGCCGCCCTGCGTGACGTCATCGATAAGAATTATACCATTGAGGGCGACCTCCGCCGTGAAGTTGCTCTGAATATCAAGCGCCTGATCGAGATCGGCTGCTACCGCGGAATGCGTCATCGCCGCGGCCTGCCCGTCCACGGCCAGCGCACCAAGACCAACGCCCGTACCCGTAAGGGTCCGAAGAAGACCATCGCAAACAAGAAGAAGTAAGGAGGGATATGTAAATGGCAAAGGCGAATGCAAAGAAAGTCGTAAAGCGCCGCCGCGAGCGCAAGAATATTGAAAAGGGCGCAGTGCATATCCGTTCCTCTTTCAATAACACCATGGTCACCGTTACCGACCTGCAGGGCAATGCCCTTTCCTGGGCATCCTCCGGCGGACTCGGCTTCCGCGGTTCCCGTAAGTCCACGCCCTATGCTGCGCAGATGTGCGCTGAGACTGCCGCGAAGGCAGCCATCGAGGTCTGTGGCCTGAAGACCGTTGAAGTCTATGTCAAGGGACCCGGCCAAGGCCGCGAAGCTGCGATCCGTGCGCTCCAGTCCGCAGGTCTGGAAGTCGTGTCGATCCGGGATGTCACCCCCATCCCCCACAACGGCTGCCGCCCGCCCAAGCGCCGCCGCGTCTAATTCGTGAAGGAGGATTAAGTCAGAATGGCGAAAAATACTCAGCCCGTTCTCAAGCGCTGCCGTACCCTCGGCGTTTCTCCCGCCGCTATGGGTTACTCCAAGACTTCCAACAAGAATCCCGGCGGCCAGCGCCGTGCAAAGAAGTCCGAGTACGCAATGCAGCTGACCGAGAAGCAGAAGGTCAAGTTTGTCTATGGTATTCTGGAAAAGCAGTTCAGAATGTACTATGAAAAGGCAACCCGTGCCGAAGGCAATACCGGCGAGGAGCTCCTGAGCCTCGTCGAGCGCCGCCTCGACAACGTTGTCTATCGCCTCGGTTTTGCCGCGACGCGCCGCGAGGCCCGTCAGCTTGTCAACCACGGCCATTACACCGTGAACGGCAAGCGCGTCAATATCCCGTCGTATATCGTCAAGGTCGGCGACGTAATCGCCGTCTGTGAGAAGAGCTGCTCCAACAATCGTTTCAAGAAGCTGAAGGAAGACGATGCATTTGTCGCTGCCCCCAAGTGGCTTGACCGCGACAAGAACACCCTCACCGGCAAGGTTCTCGCTCTGCCGCAGAAGGATGACATCGACTTCGAGATTGCTCCGCACCTCATCGTCGAGTTGTACTCCAAGTAACGCGACGCCCTCGTTTATTGGTAAGCTGTTTTACACCGCAAAGCCTCTGCTTTGCAGATTGATAAGGAGGGTAATTTAATGGTAGAAATTGACAAGCCGCGTATTGAGTGTATCGACTCTCCCGAAGACCCGTCGCACGGCGTATTTATCGTAGAGCCGCTGGAGCGCGGCTACGGCACCACCCTCGGCAATTCGCTCCGCCGGATTCTGCTGTCCTCGCTGCCCGGCACTGCCGCGACCTCCATCAAGATCGCGGGCGTGCAGCATGAGTTCTCCACGATCCCCGGCGTAAAGGAAGACGTCACCGAGATTGTCCTGAATGTCAAGCGCATCATCGCCAAGATGCACTGCGAAGGCCCTAAGACCATCTATATCGACGCCTCCGGTGAAGGCGTGATCACCGCAGGAGACATCAAGACCGACGACGAGGTCGAGATTCTCAACAAGGATCTCGTCATCTGCTCGCTCGGCCCGAATGCCTCGCTGAATATGGAGATCACCATGAACCGCGGCCGCGGCTATGTGCCCGCCGAGCGCAACAAGACCCCGCAGACGCCCATCGGCGTCATCCCGGTCGATTCCATCTATTCTCCGGTCTATAAGGTCAACTACACGCTGGAAAACACCCGCGTCGGCAACATGACCGACTTCGATAAGCTCACGCTGGAAGTCTGGACGGATGCCACCACAACCGCGAAGGATGCCGTTTCCATCGCCGCGAAGATTCTGACCGAGCACCTGACGCTGTTTACCGACCTGTCCGAAACGGCCGCAAACCAGTCGATCGTGCGTGAGAAGGACACGACCACCGAGCCCACGGCTCTGCGCCTGACCATTGAAGAGCTGGATCTGTCCGTCCGCAGCTTCAACTGCCTCAAGCGTGCCAATATCAACACCGTCCGCGATCTGATTTCCAGAACGCCGGAGGAAATGATGAAGGTTCGCAATATGGGCAAGAAGTCGCTGGATGAGGTGCAGAATAAGCTCGAAATGATGGGTCTGTCCCTTGCTACCGAAGAATCCGGCAGCAGCAACCCCTAATCCGCTACCTTTCAAAGAAGGAGGAAATAACGAATGTTTGGAACCCGTAAGCTCGGCAGAACGAGTACCCAGCGCAAGGCGATGCTCCGCCAGCTCACCACCGATCTGCTGAATAACGGCAAGCTCGAGACGACTTTCTATCGCGCCAAGGAAGTACAGCCCGTGGTCGAGAAGATGATCACCCTCGGTAAGAAGGGCGACCTCGCCGCCTACCGCCGCGCTCTGGCCTATATCACCAGGGAAGACGTCGCTTACAAGCTGTTCAAGGAGATCGCGCCGAAGTACGCTGACCGTAACGGCGGCTACACCCGCGTGACCCGTATCGGCGTTCGCCGCGGCGACGCAGCCGAGATGGCGATCATCGAACTGGTGTAATCAACCGATTTGATGCAGTATAAGCCGACCCGTGATTTTCACGGGTCGGTTTTTCGCGTCGGCGCGCACTCGGAATGCTTGCTGCAGCCTGAACTGATTATCTTAGCCTCGGTGATAAAAGAAGAGCCGCCCAAAGGGTGAAGTAGTCAATAGTTAGTAGACACAAAATTTCTTAAGCCACCAGTTCTGTTCTGAACAGGACTGGTGGTTTTC
>CAKUDE010000019.1 GCA_934645175.1 uncultured Oscillospiraceae bacterium | reverse complement strand
ATCCGCTTGTACTCATAGCTGTATTTCATATAGCAATACCCCCAATACCGGGTGTCCAGGATTGGGGGTACATATCATTACAAGCTGCTCTTTTTTCGGTTTTTCATTCGCCCCAATCGGCATAGAAAAAGCACCATGCAGTCGCACGGTGCTTTATACCACTTCTTCAATTTCCTCTCTACCACTTTTTCCGAAATTTTCAACGGCTTCTCGTCATCGTCGTTTCGTCATCGCAGAAAATGCCCCCGATGCAGTACCTTTTTTTCTACATCAGGGGCTATTTGTCTGTTTTTACCGAGCCTGTTTGTTGTTCCGCATGGGCGCTCTTGCAAACAAGCAAGGTTATTGATCTTTTAACTGCGTGTAACTCGCACGACGCACTTGTACTCCACGCCCTTGTATGTAACATACACTGTCGTGGTACCGGGTGCGACGCCGATGACAACATTCTCGTCCAACCTTGCCACGCTTATATTCCCGATACGATAGCTCAATCCCTCGGTGATCCGGTTTCCCTTGGAATCGTACAGGCGAATGGGCTGGCGGTAGCCGACCGGGATAGTCATGTCCGTGTAATTCAGCTCATAGGTCTCCTCGGTGTCCGTTGTTTTCGGCTTGAAGCTGCAGCGCACAATCAGCGACGCGCTGTGTTCGCCGACGGTCGCAACAATCGTAGTCGTTCCTTCGGAAACGGCGCGAACCTTGCCGCTCTCATCGACCGTGGCGACCTTCTCATTGCGGCTTGTCCAGACCACCTCCGCACCGTCGGGCAGATTCTTTACCTGCGCACGGAAGGTCTCGCCCTCCGAGGTCAGCGTCACATCCGTCAGGTTCAGCTCCGGCGTATAGTCAGCCGGAATGATCCCGCTCGACTCGGTCGGCGGTGTCGTCGGCTGCGTCGGTTCCTGCGTCGGATCGGTCACGGATTCCGTGGGCGGTTCCGTTGACGGCTCGGTCGGCGGCGTATATGTCCCGGAGAATTCACATTTTACGCGGATCGTCTTTTTATTCTCTTTCCCTCCGACTTCTCCGCAGGTCACGGTCAAAAGCGTCTCGCCCGGCGCAAGCGCAATCAGCGTATAACTGCGCGTCTTGACCTCCACGCCCTCCGCGGCGTTATCGTCTTTTGCAGTGACCAGAAGCAACGCTTCATTCGTGACATTGACGCGGATTTCCTCCGTGCAGTCCAGGTTCACCGTCACCTTCAGCTCCATACTCTGGCCGGCCTCGGCGAAAGAAAGCTCTCCCCCATTCGGAGAAACATCCAGCAGAGTGCAGCTTCCGACATTTTCGGAAGTCGTTGCCGGAGAACGGTCGATCCAATCCTCCAGTCCCGGCCACCAGCCAATCATATCGCCGATAAAATAGCCGACAATCACAACGGCAAGGCCAAGGAAAATCACGGATGCAACCAGAAATTTCTTGGACGAAGCGTTCGGGTCCTCGGCAGGAGCTTTTTTCGCGGGAGCCGCCGGACGGCTTACCCCACGCTCCGCAGACTTCTTCTGTGTCTCAAACGCGCCGCGCGAATGCGAGGACTTTTCACTCTCTGTCCGCTCGGGGCGTACCGTCTGCGAAGAGCTTCCGCAAAGCGGGCAGCGCTCCAGCTTTTCATCATATATGTTTCCGCAGTAATTGCATACTTTTCGGTTTTCCATTACGTTTGTGGATTCTCCTTTCCGTTTTTTTTATCATACCATTTTTCCACCCGAAAGACAAGTCGCTTGGTGATTTTTTTCTTTCGACATCCCGCAGTGAACAAGCTGATCTGCCGCAGAGAAAAAAGTCGAATCTCCGTGTATAAAAATTCATTGCGTTTTCCTGCCGGCGAACGATCCTTCGTTTTATCGCTCTAATTCAATTTTAGTGTTCTCATTGCAAATTCCGATTATTTTCTCACCTGTGAGCTGCAGGCAAAGCTCCAGGGCTTCTTTACGGCATAAATGATTTGCACGCAAATTGCCGTTATGACAAAATTGTTATTGATTTTTTTTCAAAAATGTCGTAGTATATAATCGCTAGGAATCGAGTTTTTCCAAAGGAGGCAGAAAAATGATCGATGTTCAAACGATTTCCCCTCTGCTCGACCACCTGACCGTAGAGGAAACGCTGCCCGAACGGAGCGGCTGCGCCTGCTTCGGCCTTCGCAACGAGCAGGGCGAGCGCTTTATACTCAAACGGTTGGCCTACCCTGCGGACAACACAAAAATTCAGGCGCTCCTGTTGTCCGGCGCCTACCCGGACGAGGCGGCGATACACGCATATTACGGTGCGTTGGTCGCAGATGTCTGCCGTGAGCTTGACAGTGCAAAAGCGCTCTCCGAATCCGGCCGCTTTCTCGGCCCCGTCGGCTATCAGAGCGAGGCCCAACCCGACGGGATCGGCTACTACCTTTATATTCTCTATCCGCGCCTTGTCCCGCTGAGCAGTTTTGTCGTCAGCAGTGAGATGTCAAATCTTCGCGCGGTCAATCTCGGAATTGATTTGTGCGATTCCCTTGAGGTCTGCCGTGACAACGGCTTCCTGCTTGAAAATCTGAAACCGGAAAACATTTTCCTGACTCCGACGGGTCGGTTTATCCCCGGCGACCTGGGACTTGCCCCGCTGGAGGATCTGGAATACGCCTCCGTGCCCGAGAACTATCTGGGAGCCTACTCCGCACCGGAGCTGTTTGAATTGGCTGCCTCCCCCAACAGGACGATCGACCTGTATTCTCTTGGCATGGTGCTCTACCATGTTTATAACGGTGCGCACGCACCGTTCCGCGATGAAAACACGGATGAAGCCATGGCGGAAAAGCTGCGTCTGACCGGTAAGCCCCTGCCTACCCCGCTGTATGCGGACTATGAAATGGCGGCGCTCATCCTTAAAACCTGTGCTTTCAAGCCGGAGGAACGCTTCCAGACACCGGATGTGCTGAAGCAGGCGCTCGCCTTTTATATGCAGCGCAATCACATTTCCGATACCCCCATCGTTCCGCCGCTGGTCGTTCCCTCCGAACCGATTGATACGAAGGATGCACAGGAGCCGGAGGACGAACCGATCCGCATGACACACGCAGAGGATCTGGACGAAACGTTCCGCAAGAGCTTCTCTCCCGATCTGAACTGCGGAGGAAGCGATACCCTCAGCACCGCACCGGCTGCTGCCAACGTCGCGGACACTCCCGCAAGCGAGGTTGCCGCCTCCGCGGATGGTGCTCCCTCCTCGGACTCCGAAGAAACGCAAGTCGAGCTGCAGAAGGATGAGCCGCAGACGACGCCCGCGCTTCCACCGGAGCTGAGCCAACGGCAGGCAGCAGGTGAGGAGCTTGACGCTCTGTTGGCCGATGTCTCCAAGCACATCGGAAATACGGAGCAAGCGCCCCCCGAGGAAAGGGAGACCGCGCAGACACCGCAGCCGTCCACAGAGGAGGAGTACGCCTACGTCGATGCCGAAGAAGCGCAGCCGCCGAAGAAGCGCTCGAAAACCGTGCCGCTGCTCGTTGCAGGGATTCTTGTGCTCGTGCTGGCCGCTGCCGCATGGTTCGGTCTAAAGTGGTATTTTGTTTCCGTCCGATCCGTAACATTCTCCGACTTCACCGCAGACGGCGTGCAATTCGTCCTTGACTCGGATGATGCGCCGGAGCATTTTTCCATTGTCTGCGCCGACCAGAGCGGCAAAACCTTCCCTGTATCGCTTGCAAACGGCGTATTCCGTATCAGTGGCCTGAGTGAAAAGACCCGGTATGTCATAACCGTTTCCGCTGCGGAGCATCACCGCCTCAGCAGCGAAAGCGAAAACGTTCATGTTTTTACGACACCACAAGTCGTTATCGTTGAAGCGCTTCGCGCCTCCGCCGGCGAAAACGACGGCGAGGTTCTCATTACGGTTGCCAGCAGTGTCTCTCCCGATACCGAATGGGAGCTGCTCGTCCGCAGCGTGGACGGAACGGATGAAAAGTCACTCCGTTTTGACGGCAGCACAGTGCTTGTCAGCGGTCTGAAAACCCGGCAGGAATACATATTCTCGTTGCAGAATTCAGACCGGATGATCGTCGAAGGCGGTACGCAGACCTCCTT
The DNA here is from genome assembly GCA_934645175.1 of uncultured Oscillospiraceae bacterium. GTDB lineage: Bacteria > Bacillota > Clostridia > Oscillospirales > Oscillospiraceae > JAZOXB01. The sequence continues at coordinate 35,890 of CAKUDE010000019.1, read as the reverse complement.
TACCCCGCTGCCCGTCGTACGCGTCACCGATCTGAGAATCAGCGCCATTGACGGCTATACCGTCACGCTGAGCTGGACGCCCGGCGACAATCTCCCGGATAGCTGGACCGTTCGCTGCACGGCCGACGGCTTGGACGGACTGGAATCCGTTGTCCGCGAGACAAGCTGCACATTCACACTGCCGGATCTGACGCACGAATACACCTTCACGCTCAATGCCGACGGAATGCTTGCCGAAGTTCAAACCGTGCTTGCGGCAAATCCGACCGTGCTCGGCGATCTGAAAGCGGAGCTGCAGGAGGACGGAACGCTCGTCCTGTCCTGGCGGCTGATCTCCGGTCGAAATCCCGAAAGCTGGACACTCTCCTACGGCCTGCAAAACGCACAGTCCGAGCCGCTCTCACTCAGCGGCAGCGACACGACGCTGACGCTCAGCGGTCTTGTGCCCGATGCGGACTATGTGTTTCGCGTGCAGGCAAGCGGTGTGGAAACGCTTTACGGAAACACGGAGCTGACCTACCATACGCCGCAGGCGGAGCGCTTCACGTCCTACGGCATCCAGCCCACACCGCCCTACAGCTCTATGTGGTATTGCCCCGAGAAGGCCTCGTGGAACTATGGCGATCTGGCGCAGGATTCCACCGTCTTCTCCGCAAGCGATAAGCTCGCCCTCTGCATTCAGGTTCGCAGCATGAACGGCTCGAACGATCTTGTCCGTTTCGACTATCTGGTTCGCGACGGCAGCGGCGCAGTCGTCAGCCAGAATCGCGTCACCGGTGTGTGGTCCTCGCTCTGGCTCAACCGCCGCCATACCGCAGAGATCGAAAATCCGGGGGCGTCCGGCAGCTATACCGTTGAGGTCTACGTCAACGGCCGTCTGCTGGTCTCAACGCCTTTCGAGATCCGTTAGTCTATTAAACGGCTCTGTGCCCTTCGATAGATATAGTTTCGGGGCCTGCGCCCCAGCAAAGGAGGTTCCCATGGAAAACTGGTTTGTCGTTGTGATGGGCCTTGCGACAGTCTTTATCGTACTTGCTCTGATCATCGTGCTGTGTATGCTCTTAAGCCTCACACGCCTGATCAAGCCGAAGCAGGAAAAATCTGCCGCTTCCGCTGCTCCCGCAGCCACATCGAACGAAATCCCCAACCGCGCCGAGTTTATCGCCGCCGTGTCCGCCGCCATCGCGGAGGCCAGCGGGACCGATGCGTCGGCCATCCGCATTCTCTCTGTCCGCAAGCTCTAATCAATTCTCTGAAAGAAAGGTAAGTCCCCATGAAAAAGTATCGCGTCAATGTTAATGGTTCTCTCTACGAGATCGAAATCGAGGAAATGCAGGCTCCCGCAGCGGCCGCTGTCTCCGCCCCTGCACCCGCAGCCGCTCCCGCTGCGCCTGTCGCCTCCGCGCCCGTCGGCGGCGAGCAGATCAAGGCTCCGATGCCCGGCACCATTCTGGACGTAAGAGTTCAGCCCGGTCAGGCCGTCAAAAAGGGCGACGTGCTTGTTACTCTGGAGGCTATGAAGATGGAAAACGAGATCCAGTCGCCGTGCGACGGCCGTGTCACCGGCGTTCATGTCCGCAAGGGCGATAATGTTGAAACTCAGGCTCTGCTTTGCACCATCGCGTAAGAAAGAATAAGAGGCGCTCCCTATGTTTAAAGAGAATAAGGCCCTGCACCGCAGCCTTCTGGCGCTGCTGGCGGTCGGTCTTGTCGTATGTCTGGTCATGTTCGGTGTCAGCGCGCTGGACAGTGCCAAGCTCGACGCCGCCGCTGCCGCATCAAATACCGGTGCCCAATCCAACGGTGAGGCAATGGAAAACTTCATCAACCAGTCCGGTATCATGATGCTGATCCACAGTGCCGACTGGCGCTCGCTTCTCATGATCCTTATCTCCTTCGTCCTGCTCTATCTTGCTATCGGAAAGGGCTTTGAGCCGCTGCTGCTTCTGCCCATTGCCTTCGGCATGCTGCTGACGAATCTGCCCGGCGCAGGGATGTATCATCCGGAGATCTTCATCAACGAATCCGGCCATATCAACTGGTCCGCCTTCGGCAACAGCGACACCTTCGGTCTGATTGATGTCCTTTATCTTGGCGTCAAGCTCGGTGTCTATCCCTGCCTGATCTTCGTCGGCGTGGGTGCGATGACCGACTTCGGCCCGCTGATTGCCAACCCCAAGAGCCTCCTGCTCGGCGCTGCCGCACAGCTTGGTATCTTCGTTGCCTACCTCGGCGCGCAGTTGATTACCAAGATAGGGATCGACGGTCTGAGCTTTACGCAGGCCATGGCTGCCGCCATCGGTATCATCGGCGGCGCAGACGGTCCGACCGCCATCTACGTTACCTCCAAGCTTGCTCCGGCCCTGCTCGGCCCGATTGCAATTGCGGCATATTCCTACATGGCTCTTGTGCCCGTCATCCAGCCGCCCATTATGCGGGCGCTGACGACGAAAAAAGAACGCCTGATCCGCATGGACAGCCTGCGTTCCGTCTCGAAGACCGAAAAGATTGTGTTCCCCATCGCCGTTACCGTTTTTGTTGCTCTGTTTGTCCCGAGTGCAACGCCGCTGGTCGGCTGTCTGATGCTTGGCAACCTGATGCGTGAGTGCGGCGTGGTCGACCGTCTTGCAAAAACCGCGCAGAACGAGCTGATGAATATCGTCGTCATCCTGCTCGGTATCTCCGTCGGCGCGACGGCAAAAGCCGACAGCTTCCTGTCTCCGCAGACGCTCGGCATCATTGTTCTCGGCGTGATCGCCTTCGGCGGCGGTACGGCGGGCGGCGTACTGCTGGCAAAGTTTATGAACCTCTTCCTGCCGGAAGGCAAAAAGATCAATCCGCTCATCGGCTCGGCCGGTGTTTCCGCCGTCCCGATGGCCGCGCGTGTTTCACAAAAGGAAGGTCAGCGCGAGGATCCGGGCAACTTCCTGCTGATGCACGCCATGGGGCCGAACGTTGCCGGTGTGATCGGCTCGGCCGTTGCCGCAGGCGTATTTATCGCCCTGTTCGGCTAAGGAGGAATTGCTATGGAAAAGAAACCCCTGAGAATTACGGAAACCATCCTGCGCGACGGTCACCAGTCCCAGGCCGCTACACGGATGCGCATTGAGGATATGCTCCCCGCCTGTGAGCTTCTGGACAATATGGGTTACTGGTCACTGGAATGCTGGGGCGGCGCAACATTTGACGTTTGTATGCGTTTCCTCAACGAGGATCCGTGGGAGCGTCTGCGCACGCTGAAGGCGCATATGCCCAAAACCAAGCTGCAGATGCTCTTCCGTGGCCAGAACATTCTCGGCTACAAGCATTACGCCGACGACGTCGTGGAGGAATTCTGCAAAAAGTCCATTGAAAACGGTATCGACGTCGTGCGTGTCTTTGACGCACTGAACGACATCCGCAATCTGCGCAAGGCCGTCGAGAGTGTCAAGAAATACGGCGGCTGGGCAGAGGTCGCACTGAGCTACACCGTCAGCCCCGTACACAACGACGACTATTTTGTAAACGTCGCCAAAGAGCTGGAGCATATGGGCGCGGATTCCATCTGCATCAAGGATATGGCCAACCTCCTGCTGCCCTACCACGCCTATGACCTCGTTCGTAAGCTCAAGGATAACGTAAGCGTGCCTATCCATATGCATACCCACAATACCGCCGGCACCGGCGATATGGTTAATCTCATGGCGGCACAGGCCGGCATCGACATTGTGGACTGTGCGCTGTCTCCTCTTGCCAACGGTACGTCTCAGCCCGCTACGGAGTCGCTTGTCGCAACGCTTCAGGGCACCGACCGCGATACCGGCCTTGATCTCGGCAAGCTCAATGAGGCTGCTACACACTTCCGCAAGGTCGCCGACCGTCTGAAGAAGGAAGGCTACCTGGATCCCAAGGTGCTCGGCGTGGACACCAAGGCGCTGATGTATCAGGTTCCCGGTGGTATGCTCTCCAATATGCTTGGACAGCTCAAGCAGGCGGGCGCCGAAGATAAGTATTACGAGGTCCTTGCAGAGGTTCCGCGCGTTCGTAAGGACTTCGGCTATCCTCCGCTTGTCACGCCGACCAGTCAGATCGTCGGCACGCAGGCCGTCATGAATATCATCGGCGGCGAGCGCTACAAGATGGTTCCGAAGGAATCCAAGGGCCTTCTGCGCGGCGAATACGGCAAGCTGCCCGGCGAGGTCAATGAGGAAGTGCGTCGTAAGTGTATCGGCGATGACAAAGTGATCACCTGCCGTCCGGCCGATCTTCTGGAGCCGGAGCTGGAGAAGTATCGTGAAGAGTCCAAGGATATTGCCCGCTGCGAGGAGGATGTTCTCTCCTATGCCCTGTTCCCGCAGGTCGCACGCAAGTTTATGGAAGCACGAAACAATCCCAAGCCTGCCGCTCCCGCCGCAAAGCCCTCCGACCCGAATGCAGTCCGTGAGCTGTACGTCGAGGATACCGGAAAATAAAATTCAACTGAAACGAGCCGCCTTCGGGCGGCTCATTTTTTCTGCAGTCCGTTTACGAACAGCTCTGAATTTTCTGTAAATTCTAAGCTTCGTCTCCGGCTGCCGCTTGAAAAGCTCCGCCGTAATTCGGTATAATTGAGGCGTTAAAAAAGTCGGAAAAGGAGTTTTCTGTATGGAAACATTTCTCCGGGCGGAAAGCGTCCAGAAAATATACGGCAGCGGCTCCGGCGCGGTGCGCGCACTGCACGATGCCAGCTTTGAAGTCAACCGGGGCGAGATCTGCGTCATTCTCGGCCCCTCGGGCGCGGGCAAGACAACCCTGCTGAACATTCTCGGCGGTATGGACACGCTGACCAGCGGCCACGTCTTTCTCGGCGAGCGCGAAGTCTCGGCCTTTAACCGCCGCGAGCTGGCGGATTACCGTCGCCGCGATATCGGCTTCGTGTTCCAGTTCTACAACCTGATTCCCAACCTGACCGCCCTGGAGAACGTAGAGCTTGCTTCCCAGATCATCCGGGATTCTCTACCTGCCGAGCAGGTACTCCGTGACGTCGGACTCGGAGAACGAATGTCCAACTTCCCTGCCCAGCTTTCCGGCGGCGAGCAGCAGCGTGTTGCTATCGCCCGCGCGCTGGCGAAGAAGCCGTCTCTGCTGCTTTGCGACGAACCGACCGGCGCGTTGGATTACCAGACCGGCAAGCAGATTCTTGCGCTGCTTCAGGCACAGAGCCGCGAAAACGGTATGACGGTTATTATCATCACACACAATTCCGCCCTGGCTGCCATGGCGGATCGCGTAATCGGCATCAGGAACGGCACCGTGTCCTATAGCCGAATGAATGAGACGGTCACGCCCGTCGAGGAGATCGAATGGTAACGGGGAGCGCCTGGCGGAAAAACAATGTGCGCGCCCTTCGCAGAAGCCTTGGCCGGTATCTGGCGATTCTGGCTATCGTCGCGCTTGGCGTCGGCTTTTTCGCCGGAATCAAGGTCACGCAGTCTGCCATGCTGAAAACCGCCGACCGTTATCTGTCGCAGACGTCACTCTACGACTATCGCCTGATCAGTACCCTTGGCCTGACGCAGGAGGATGTCGCCGCCTTTTCGGCTCTTTCTGACGTTCTCTCCGCCGAAGGCGCACACAGCGGAGACCTGATTGCGCAGAAGGACGGAAAAGGATTGACGCTCAAGGCGCTGTCCATCGGTTCGGATATCAATGCTCCCAGTCTGGTGGAGGGTCGTCTTCCCGAAGCGGCAAATGAGTGTCTTGCGGACGCGGACCGCTTTACCTCCGCAGACATTGGGAAAACACTGACGGTCACGCAAACCTCTCAGGAGGATTTCCTGACGGAAACGGAACTGACCATTGTCGGCCTGTGCGAATCTCCGCTGTATCTCGGCGCAGAGCGCGGCACGACCACCCTCGGCGCAGGTACGCTGGACGGCTTTATCCTTTTGCCGCCGGAGGCATTTGCCGCCGACTATTTCTCGGAGCTTTACATTCTGCTGAACGCCACGTCTGGTCCTACAATCTATACGGACGAATACAAATCCGCCGTCTCCGCAGCCGAGGATACGCTCAGTGCGCTTCTGACGGAACGCGCCGCGCTACGCTACGAGCAGATCATTGGCGAGGCTCACACCGCATGGAAGGAGGCACAGGAAGAATACGATGCCGGAGAAGCTGAATACCGTGCCAAACGCGAAGAAGCCGAGGCGCAGCTCGCCGAAGCGAGGCAAAAACTCGACGATGCCCGTTTGGAGATTGAAAAGAACGACTCGCTCCTTTCCGAGGCCCGGCAGCAGCTTGCCGCAGGGAAACGGGAATATGAAAATGGACTTGCGCAGTATCAAAGCGGATTGGAGCAATATGAAGCGGCAAAGCAGGAAGCAGAGGCGCAGTTTGCAGACGCACAGGCACAGATCGACGCCGGCCAGAAACAGCTCGACGATAGCGGGTTGTTGATCCAATACCAGGCGCTTCTAGTCACAAAACGACAGCTTGAGCAAAAGCTCGCCGAGTCGGAGCTCCCCCTCGTTGAGCGCGAAGCGCTTCAGGCCGCACTGGACGGCGTTCAAGCCTTAATTGACCTGTTTGAGCAGAGTGAGGTCTACGCCTCATGGCAACAGCTCGTCGCCGCACAGGAGCAGCTCGACGCAAAACGTGCAGAGGCCGACACAGCCTTTGCCGCAACGCGCGATCAGCTTAACAGCGCAAAGAAAGCGCTTGACGACGCCGCAGAGGAAATCGCACAAAACGAAATTAAGCTCTCGGACGGCCTTGCTGCGCTGGAATCCGGCAAGGCCGAATTGGCGCAGGGCGAGGCGGATTATACCGCCGCAGAAGCGGAGGCAAAGGCCGGATTCGCCGACGCGGAAGCCGAATTGCAAAAAGCCAAGGCGCAGTTGGACGACGCAAAGGCACAGATTGATGCCCTGAATTCCGCCGACACCTATGTTCTGGATCGCGAAACGAACACGGGCTATGTTTCCTTTGAAAACGATTCCTCCATTGTGGAAGGCATTGCCAAAATCTTCCCTCTTTTCTTCTTTGCCGTAGCCGCGCTCGTCTGTATGACAACCATGACGCGCATGATCGATGAGCAGCGGCCGCAGATCGGCACGCTCAAGGCGCTGGGCTACTCCGACGGAGCAATCGCCTGGAAGTATATGTCCTACTCTGGCTCCGCAGCCCTCGTCGGCTGTGCCGTCGGCTTCTTTGGCGGGACATGGCTGTTCCCGCAGGTAATCTGGATCGGCTACTCCATGCTCTACGACTTCGCGCCGCTGCTCTATGTGTTCAACGGCCGTCTGCTGCTATTGTCCGTAGGGGCTGCGCTGCTATGCTCTGCCGGTGTAACCTGGCTGAGCTGCTATAAGGAGCTGCGCCAGATGCCGTCGAATCTCATGCGGCCAAAGGCGCCGACGCCTGGCAAACGCATCCTGCTGGAGCGTCTTCCCTTCCTTTGGAAGCATGTGAGCTTCCTCCATAAGGTCTCCATTCGCAATATCGTGCGCTACAAAAAACGTCTGATTATGATGCTGCTCGGTGTGGGCGGCTGCACCTCGCTGATCGTCGCGGGACTCGGACTGCGCGATACAATCTCAACCGTTGTCGATGACCAGTTCGGAGATATTACACACTACCAGATCAGCGTTACCCTATCCGAGGCGCTGACTCCGGAGGAGCAGGTGCAATTCCGCGCAGCGCATCCGGATATGTCCGAGTGCATCTTTGTCCATACCGCAAGCTATGAGGTACACACCTCCAACGGCATTTGCAAGCTCATCGTTGTCGCAACGGACGACTCGGCAATAACCGAAGCCATCTCGCTCCGCTCCGATGGGCAAGCTCTCGCCTATCCTGCACAGGGTGCATTTTTAGACGAGGGAATTGCCTCGGATGCAGGCGTCTCTGCCGGCGGAACAATTACCGTACAGGTCTCCGACGGCAAAACCGTTGACCTCCCCGTCGCCGGAACTGTGGAAAATTATGTCTACCACTACGCTTATATGACCGCGAAGACATTTGAAACGGTTTTCGGCGAGACCTGTGTGTATAAAACCGCCTATATTTTGACCGATTCCGATCCCTATACGCTCGGTGCGGAGCTGTCAAAGGATGAAAGCGTCGCCGCAGTAACGGTTTCACAGCAGCTTCAGGATATTGTGGACAATACAATGAAATCGCTCGACTACATTGTCGGCCTGGTTGTTGCCTGTGCCTGCGCTCTGGCGATGGTCGTCCTGTTCAACCTCTGCAACATCAGCATTACGGAGCGTGTACGCGAGATCGCCACGATCAAGGTGCTCGGCTTTTATCATCGCGAAACGCTGTTTTATGTGTTCCGCGAGATTTTGATCCTCGCAACCTGCGGCGCCGTTGTCGGCCTGCCCGGCGGCTGGTGGCTGCACGGCTTTATCATGCGTAATATCCGCGTGAATCTGGTAACCTTCAACATCCATGTCACACCCTTGAGCTATGCCATTGCTTTCGGCGCAACGATCCTGCTGGCGATCGCGGTTTGCTTCTGCCTGATCCGCAAGATCGACCGCATAGACATGGCGGAATCTCTGAAATCCGTCGAATAAGGAACCCACCTCGAAGCACCGCAGAAAAAACGGTCTTCGGGGTGGATTTTTTTACTGCGCTATGCTATGATAGACAAAATAAAAAGGCGGGATATTTATGGCAAGAATTATCGAAATTACGGATTTTCAAGCGCCGGAGCTGGATGACTACGCACGGCTGACCGAAAACCAGCTACTCAACCGGGCCGACCCGGCCAACGCCTGCTTCATCACGGAAAGTCCGCTCGTCATCGGCCGCGCACTGGACGGTGGCTGCGAGCCTCTGTCGTTTTTGATGGAGCCAAGGCATCTGAATTCCCAGGGCGCCGCACTTCTGGCACGCTGTGCGGCCGACATTCCCGTCTACACGGCAGAATTACCGGTTCTGACACAGCTCACCGGTTTTCATCTGACACGAGGGATGCTCTGTAAAATGCGTCGTCCATCTCTCCCTGCACCGGAAACGCTGCTGCAATCTGCAAAACGCGTCGCCGTATTGGAGAATGTAATGAACCCAACCAATCTCGGCGCAATCTTCCGCTCCGCCGCCGCGCTCGGTATGGACGCAGTGCTTTTGACCGCTGCGGGCAGCGACCCGCTCTACCGACGCGCAACACGCGTAAGCATGGGAGCGGTATTTCAGGTGCCGTGGACATACCTGCCGGAAAACTGGCAGCCGCTTCTGCGGCAATACGGCTTTGCTACGGCAGCAATGGCATTGCGCCGGGATTCTCTCCGTCTGTCTGACCCGCGTCTGACGCGCGAGGACCGGCTGGCTGTCGTGCTCGGGACGGAGGGTGACGGACTGGCCGCACAAACCATCGCGGATTGCGACTATACTGTTATGATCCCCATGGCGCACGGTGTCGATTCGCTCAACGTCGCTGCGGCAAGTGCGGTGGCCTTCTATGCGCTCGGCTCCATACACAACGAAGCGCTTACCCCCGTTCACTGATTCGAACCGGTTTTGACAAAAAGGCATCGGACGGCTTACACCGTCCGATGCCTTTTCTCAGTGGTGATATGGCAGCTTGAACGTCACACCGGCTTGTTGAAGCTGCTCGGTTCGGAACGAATACGCCTCCATGACCTCTCTTTCAAAGGCAAGCGAGCCATCCGCACCAATCCGCTGCAGCAAATAGCGGGTAAACGGGGGATTGAGGACAAGCAACGGGCCGAGGAGGTAGGTTGCAAACAGATTCTGCTCACGAAAACCCTCCAGCTGCGATGACGGATGATTGCCAAAACCACCCGTCACATGAATAAATTCCCCTGGAAATTCACCGTAGAGGAAGGAAAACTGTGACTTACAGCCGACAATCGTCATATTCTCAAAGCTGCCGAGAAACATAGAATTATGTCGATTCTCCATATCGCGACGTGCCGTGAAGCGGTACATCCCGAGCATCTCCTCACGGGTGCCCGAGGCATCCTCTATTGCCTGGCCGAACAGCTCCACCGCGTTACCCGTTACGAGAACAGCCGCACCGCTGTCTATCAACGCGCGAAGCTGCGGGATGTACGGGCGTAGTCTGGAGACGGCAAGCATTTGCGCCGGCTCCGACATGGAGCCGATATAGAGAAGATCGACCTTCTGCCGCACAAAAAGCGGCTCGGACCGATTGTCCGTAAAAACAAACTGCGCTTCCGGCAGGCATTGACGGAGATAACGCACATTGGCCGAGTCGCCGAAGAGCTGGCACAGCTCCGGATAAAGCACCTCGATCGTCATTTTTCGCCCTCCCCTGTCCGTTCAGCACGAATTTTTTTGGCAATGGCATCGCGTATCCGGTGCGCGCCGCTGACAAAAACCACATCATGCAGGATACAGATCTCCTCGACATTCCTTGTGTCAACAAATTGCGTCACTGCAAAGGGGTCGCGCACACAAACGAGCTTTTCCTCCGGTACGCCCGCCATCAGGAAGCGTACCCGATGGTCCAGATAACGCTCTCCTCCGACAATGATTCTGCGAACCCTGTCGGAATTCAGGAACTCATAATCCGTATCAAAGATCCAGGCGATCGTCTCGGATTTTCTTGGGTCGTCAAATACCTCATCCAATAAAACCACCAGTTCTTTCGTGTGCATATCGCGCCCGACGCTTTCAAACACAGTGGAAGCGGCAGCCGGATTCTGTCCCTTCGCCATCTGCGTACGGAGCAGCACGCCCTCCACGACCTCATCCGTCTGGCGCGAGGCGGGCACCTGCACATTATGAAGGTGCTCGGCAAGACGCTCGGCAGGGATCCCGAGATCGCGCAGAACGGCAATCGCAGCAAGCTCGTTATAAATATTAAACACGGAATCGGAAACAATGGGATAGGTATGAACGCCGTCCGGCTCACGCAGAGTCAGCTCCATCGTTTCAAAATTCACGTTTCTTGCAAAGAAATCATGCTCCGGCGTCTTTAATCCGCAGTTCGGGCAATGGAATCTTCCGATCTGGCGGTATTGGCGATAGTCGTACACCGGCAGCGCGCCACAGCGCGGGCAGGCGGTAAACTCGCTTACAAGGTTCTGCCGCGGAGCGAGCTTCAAATCATCCGCACCGAAATACAGGCGTCGGTTCTTCTCTCCCAAAAAGCAGCACAGCGGATCGTCGGCATTCACGATAACCGTTGCCTTCGGTGTCGCATCGGCTGCAGCCGCTACTCTGCTGCGAATAAATTCAGGGTTTGCGTTACGCATCATCGAGTCACGGCCAAGGTTATTGATAACAAAGTACTGCGGCGCGATGCGCGGGACGTTCAGCGGAGAAACAAGCTCATCCATTTCGATCACCGCAACATCCTTCGTCGGCCGGTTGAAGATTGTCACCGCATCGAGCAAACAGCGAGCCTGTCCTGCATGATGATTGGCGCCCCAGTCATTATAGGCAACACTCTTGCCCTCGCGCTTCAGCACGGAGGCAATCAGACTCGTAACGGTCGTCTTGCCGTTCGTACCGCTGACGCAGATCGTCAGCGGCGGCTTCGCCACATACTCTAAAAAGCGGCTGCAAAGCCGCATGGAGGCCATACCGGGTTTATCGTTGCGGCTTCGCCCCTGCCTGCGGTACCACCACAGAAAAAATTTTCCAGCCCATAGCGCGGGGTAAAACAGAATTCTGCTCATGTTATCACTCCGTATAAAACGCCCAAAAAGCGCCCGAAGGCGCTTTTGGGCTTTTTGTTGGGCAGCTCCCGTTTTACCGGGAGCCGCCCGCAATTGTGTGTGATCTCTTACGGGTTCTTGATGACGATGGCGTTCTTCTCGGTATCGAGAGCCAGCGTGTAGATCTTGGTCGCGGAGGTAAAGCCCGCTTCAACCTTCGCAAGATCCGCCTCGGTCAGCTTGTAGCTGTCCGTACCCTTGATAACGACGAAGCCGTTATAAATGCCGTAGTCATAAACCTTGATCTTGTTGGTCAGGGGCTTGGAAATCACAAGGGCGGCATTGTTGACCGTCTTGCTATACGGCTGGATATAGACAACGATATCCATAGCGATATCCCAATAGACCTCGGACTTCAGCGTGTTCTTCTTCGGGCCGCGGATCACGATGCCGGAGAACATCTCGCCGGCATTGCTGCCGTTGTCCACGAAGGAACCGCCATTGAAGTTAACTTCCGCATCCGCCTGAATCAGGGCGATACCGCCGGCGCCGAGCGTGGAGTTCGTGCCGATGCAACGGTTGTTGACATAAGTACCGCCGTTGATATTTACCACATGGTTTGTATCATTGGTGGAGTTGGTGATGAGGAAGATGGCGCCTGCGCCACGGCTTCTGTTGTCACGGAATTCGACGTCGTTGATAGTGATATCGCGGGTGTCAACGCCAGTGACATAGAGCAGACGGCATTCATTGCCGATCGAGGTGGCATGGTTCACAACGAGCTTACCCGTGCCGCTGCCAAGCATGTAGAACAGGCTGGCGCCGGTGGATTCGGTAGAAGACGTCGTAAACGTGACCTGATTCGTCAGCGTGAGGTCGTCAACCACGACCGTCGTCACCCTCGCATCATTCTTATAGGAGGCGATGTAGAAGATGCCGCCGGAGGTGCAGGTGTTGTCGATCGTGACATTTTCGGTGAAGTGCGCATCGGCGCCGCCGGTGATGTAGAACGTGTAGCCCATGCTGACCGTGCGGACAAAGCCATAGCGGTTGTTGTCAACAACAAGGTCATGCACAGTGGCATTGCCCTTGATGCAGATCAGACTGCCGGTATAGGGGTTGGTCGCATCGTCACCAGCCCAGCGGACAAAGGCGCACGGAGCAGCCATATCGCCGAGGGTCAGGTCGATGGTCTCATTCTCGCCAATCTGGACGGTGCCGACGACATAGATGGCATACGGGCCGGTCTTATCCGTGTCGTTCTCGATGAGCTGAGCCAGGATCTCCTTCGCCTTGGCGACGGAACCGACGGCTGTCATCGGGGTCAGGCCGTCGTTTGCGTCATTGCCGTAGCCGTAGCTGCCGGCCTTCTGCGTGGCATTGCCGATGAAGACGCCCTTGACGTACTTCGAGACATACTTGAGGTGGTACTCGTCCTTCGCGGTATCCAGCTCAACTGCGTGCTGGCTGGGAAGAACATTGAGCAAGTTGTAAGCTGCAACATCCTCTTCCGTGACCTTGTGGCGGTTGAAGCCGCGCAACAGGACAGCCTTGAAGTCGGGGTCGTTGACGTACACATTGAGCTTGCCGCCCTTGATGTTGGACAGCGGACGGGCAACATTGATGCCCACAGCGCCGTTGGCGTAGTCATGGTAAATCGTGCCTTCGATCTCCACAGCGTCCTTCAGGCCGGAGAAGACCAACTGGCCGGTCTTGGAAACGACGATCTGCGCATTGTGGGAGTTGGAGGTGCTGGTGTTGCCATAGATCTTGCACTTCTTGAGCGTCAGCGTGCCGGTGCCCTTAAATGTGCTGTTGACCGCAGCGCCGATGTAAACGCCGCCGCAGGTGCCGTCGGTTACGTTGTCGTAGATCTCGCCGCCGTTGAGCACGAGGTTGCCGTACTGATAAGCGGAGACAGCGGAGCCGATGGCCGCACGGTTGTTTCTGAACACGCCGCCGTTGATGATCAGCTCACAGACCTGATCCTGCGTGCCGGTGCCGCAGGCAAGAGCCGCGCCATAGCACTCGTAGGAAGCGGCATTATTGGTCTGAACGTTGTTCTCGAACAGACCGCCGTTGACGGTAACGCAGCCGGAGGAGGCGATGATACCGCCGGTGAACGCGCTGGAGTTGTTGATGATCTTGACGCCCTCATTGATAACGATATTGTTTCTGCTGTTGCCATAGATGGCGGAGCAGGTGTAACCCTTGATGCAGTTCTGCACGGTCGTACCGCTGTTGAGAACCAGGTTGGTATCGGCCAGCAGTTCAAGCATGGCGCCGCAGGTGTTGCCGTCGGCCATGGCGGGGAAGTATTCGCCGCCGCCGTCGATGGTAATGTCATGCAGCGTCAGGGTTGCGCCGTTGCGGACCTGGATAAGCTGAGTAGTAACACCGATGTTGCGCATGACCTTCGCATCGGCGAACTCTTCAAGTGTCCAGGTGGCGTTTTCGGTAATGGGCAGCAGACCGCAGATCAGGATGATGACCTTCTGATCCTTATGCGCCATGGCAATTTCCTTGGCGCGCTCGAAGGTACGGACCGCCTGAGAAATGGAGGAACCGTCGTTCGCATCGTCGCCGCAGGCACCGTAGTTGGTATTGAAGCGGCCGCTGGCAAGCATATCGTTGCCGCCGAGGTAGACATAGAAGGTATCGCTGTCGTCCTCAATCCAGCCGGCATAGAGCTTGAGATCGTCCTTCATTTTGGTCATGAAGTTGTGGATCTTCATCTCGCCGGTCGTCTCGTCCTTTTCAAACCAGCCGGCAAAGCGGTAGCCTTCCTTGGTGGGGGCGTCCGCCGGGAGCGTCGTAACGTTGTACTCAGCCGGGCTCGTCAGCCAGAGCACGTCGTCGTCAACATAGTAGCTCACGTTGACCTGACGGGACTGCCACTTGACCCACAGGGTCATATCCTCATAGACGGGCTTGGAGAAGTCGAACTGATGGATCAGCGCCTTCTCGGTGTACCAGCCGATGACGGAGTGCGCGGAACGGGTCGCGGTCGGCTCCTCGATGAGAGAGCCCCAGGGAACGGTCACAGACGTCGGATCAATCTTGACGCCGCTGGTGACGGCAGAGACAAACTTGACCGTGACGTTCTTCATCTTGGTGGTGAAGCTGACGGTAACGTTTTCCTTGATTTCGGAAAGGATGAACTCGGAACCGTTACGGCTCAGCTTGCCTCCGGTAACGACGACGTTGTCCAGTTCATAGCCCTGATCCTTGTCGCCGTGGAGCGTGAAGTTCAGCCAGTTGTCGCCGAGCGGCAGGGTGTAGGATTCCACCTTTTTGCCGTCGACCTTGGCATAGCCGTCCTCACCGACGAAGGTGACGGTGAAGCCTTCCTCAGGCTCGGTCGGCTCGGTCGGGTCCGTGGTAGGAGGCGTGGGTCTGTCGGGATTCTTGGCATTTTCCATCGCCCAGTAGACGCAGACGATCATCTTGGCCGCCTCACCGCGGAGGATGGAATTGTTGGGCAGGAAGTTGCCCTCGGGATAGCCGTTGAGGATACCGGCCTCGACGCAGAGCTTGACAGCATCCTTCGCGTAGGAGGCAATGGCGTTCTCATCGGTGAAGCCCTTGTACTCGCTGAGCTTATCCAGCTTCAGGCCGGAATACTCGATGTAGCGGCCGAACATGGTCGCCGCATCCTGACGGCTCACAGCCTGCTCGGGCTTGAAGGTACCGTCCGGGAAGCCGTTCACGATACCGTTCTGGTTCGCCCAGAGGATAGCGACAGTGTAGTACCAGTTTGCGGCAACGTCCGTAAAGTCGATCGCGCCCTCAACCTCGGGCTCGCCGGCCATACGGTACAGCAGCAGAGCCAGCTCGCCGCGCTTGAGCGCCTGGGACGGGCCGAACTTGCCTTCGCCGATGCCGTTCATCAGACCCAGCTCATATGCCTGATTGACATAATCGGCATACCACTGGTTGTCAGAAACGTCCTTGTACTTAAACGGAGCATTGAAGTCGAGCTTGCCGGTGATCTTTTCGCCGGTTTCGGGCAGCTCGATGGTTACGGAATACACATCCGTCTCGCCCGCGAACGAGAGCTCAAGGACGGCGGTCTTATCCGCGTAGTCCTCGCTGCGCGCCCAGGCAAAGCTGACGGAGGTATCGGTGGTGGTCAAATCGCTGACGCCTTCACTGCCGATAAGCGATTTGGCGCTTTTCAGCGTGAGCGCTTCGGGGAAACGGTAGATCATGCGGCCGTTTCCGGAGCCTTCACCACCGCGGATCGAGACTTGAACCGTGACGCCGTCTTCTTCGCGTGAGACAACCTTCTGTGAAACAGCAGGTTCGGGCTCAGCGGCGAAAACGTTCGCGCACAGGCCAACGGTCAGAACAACCGCAAGCAGAAGGGCGATAATACGTTTCGTCATTCTTTATGCCATCCTTTCTCACTTCTCGACGACAAAGCCGGGCAGGACCACATCGGTCTCGGCCGGGATTGCGCCGGTCAGGATGCCGGAATCGATCTCAGCTGCGGTCGCATCGGAGGCGGCAGCAGGTACCTTGACCTGCAGACCGACGGCGGGCCAGATCTCGGCGTCAAAGCCGCCGAGGTTCACACTCGCACCGGAAGCAAGAGCATACAGAACGATTTCGGTCTTCTCTCCGTCACAGACGGAGCAGTACAGGTAATTGCCGTCGGTCGCCATGGAGGACAGATAGAAGCGGCCGTTGGTATTGACTCCGATGGAAGCGACCTTCACGGGAATGATAAGCACAAGGCCTTCCGAAGTGCTGCCGACGGAGGACCTCCAGATGTTGCCCTTCGAGTCAAGCAGATAGAGGACGTCGAGCTTGCCGTAGTTCGGATCGTTCGTGGTCGAAGCATAGCAGACGCCGACAACGTAGGTGTCCGCACCGAGCTTGGAGTTCAGATTCCAGGAGCCCTCCACTCCACCGGTCGTGGTGTTGACGGTGAACAGATATGTGCCGTAGGTTGCGACCAGTCTGCCCTGTCCGGCAACGGAGGGCGCCCAAGTCATGTCGGTATAGCCGGCATTCGAGGTACCGATCTTCGTCAGGGAGTAGTCCGCGCCGACGGTGTAGAGCGAGGAGATCAGAGCGCCGTCCTTGGTCTCGTAGCTGGCGGCATAGGTCGTGCCGTTGGCTGCGGTAGCCACGGAAATGATGTTCTCGCTGCTTGCGGCGGCGGCGAGCTTCGTAAAGTTGGGCAGATTATCGGTCCGGAACTCGGAGAACCAGCTCTTGCCGTCCGCATCCCAGATCGAAGCGGTCAGCGTCGCGGAAACGGCAGTGACCTTGACCTCGCAGGAAGCGGTAGCCTCGGGGTTCACAACGGAGGTGGCGGTGATGGTGCAGGTACCTGCGCCGACAGCGGTCACAACGCCGTTTTCGACGGTAGCGACGGTCGGGTCGGAGCTGACCCAGTCACATCTGCGGTTGGAAACGGTCCAAGGCTTCGTGGAGACCTCAAGGGTCTTGGTCGCACCAAGGAACATTTCGACCTTCTCTTCGCTCAGGCCGATGGAGATAACTTCCTCAGAGCCGCCGAAGGACGGAGAGGACTTGGTGG
The DNA here is from genome assembly GCA_934645175.1 of uncultured Oscillospiraceae bacterium. Classification (GTDB taxonomy): domain Bacteria; phylum Bacillota; class Clostridia; order Oscillospirales; family Oscillospiraceae; genus JAZOXB01. Next base: position 18,721 of record CAKUDE010000019.1, on the reverse strand, counting down.
GGATGAACATACCCATCAGCTCGCAGCGATCCATGGAGCTGACGATGGTCGGCAGACCGGTCTTCAGGTCATAGGTCACGAGCGTGGTGGTCAGCGAGGAAGCGGCATAGCCATAGTTGGCGTGATACAGCTTACCGGTGTTGTGGTCGTAAGTCATCGACTGGAGGTACTGGCAGGGCATACCGGTCAGGTTCGGAGCCGGCGTAACCTCGAAGCCATACTCTTCGTCGAAGGTGATGGTATACAGGCGGGAGTTGTTCGCGTGGTTGTTGACGCCGTAGAACGTGCCGTCGGTGGAGATGGCGAGCGTCTGGAGCGTCTGGCCGTTGCTCATCGGAATGGTGCCGATCAGCTCGACCGTGCCAAGGAACAGATCAATCGAATAAATACGGTTGTTCGTGGTCAGAGCGTACATCTTCTTATCGCGATAGCTGTAAGCCATATCCAGAACTCTGGAGGGCAGATCCAGCGTCTCGATAAAGGTGCGTTCCTCAAGATTCTCGAACGGAGCGACATAGAACTTCTTTTCCTTGTCAACGGAGAAGACATAGCCGTCAACATACTCGGCAGCGTCGATGGAGCCGTCGCACTCGTCAACGGAGTTGCCCATATCCTCGGGGATAAAGCTGATCCACTTGTCGGTGTAAGCGTTGTTCGCGTAGATACGCTGCGTGACGTCTTCCTTCTCACCGCTGCCGATCTCGATGGTATAGGCAGAGATGTTGCCGGCATAGTCAACCGCCAGCAGGCAGACGGAGGAGCTCTGGATATCGGTCACATCGATTTCCAGATCGGTGCCGATTCCCGGCGTGGTCTGGTCGACGCTGGCACGGCTGAGCACCTTGTTCTGACGCAGATTCGTTACGAGAACGGCAGCCAAATAGCGATCATCCTGTGCGGAAACGTTCAACGTAGCCTTTCCGGTCACAAGGTTGCGGTGCAGGGTCGCAGCGGTGATTTCCGGAGCGGTGTTGTCAACGGTGAAGATGGTGTCCCAGTAGGCGCCGTCAGCCAGCTCGCCGACGAGCTTACCCTCGGTGCGATCCCAGTTGTATTCGGGGATGGCAACGATGGAATACTTGATCTTCGTGCCCTCGGGCAGAGGATTGCCGTTGTTGTCGAGCGGCACCCAGTTGTTGACAAACTGCGTCTGGTAGTTTGCCCACGCGCCGGAGGAGGTGCTGTAATAGGCGCTGTACTGCGCGGCGAACTGCTTGGTATAGTAGACCTCACCGGTCTCGGCGTTGGAGATCACGGTCATCGTAGCGCCGCCGGCGTTACGGATGAGCGTCGCAACCGCGCCGTTGATGTAGTCGCCATTGACGGAGTTGATCGCGGTACGATCCTCGATCAGACCGGCAACCGTCCCGTAGGGGTTCGGAGTGACGAGCAGACCGCTGCCGCCGGTCATGGTAACAACATAGTTCTCCGGACGGACGCCGGTGTAGGACATGGCCTCGGTGCTGTAGTAGTCACGCAGGGTGATGTACTTATCGAACATCGACGGCTCGGTCCAGTTGCCGTAGTAAGCCAGCATCGGGAACGACAGCTCAGGGTTGGCAGCAGTGGGATCATCCGCATAGATGAAGCCTTCCACATAGCAGCCGTTCGGGTAGTTCTCGGCAAGATACTCGCGGTCGGCATCGCTCAGAATTACGGTAACCTTGATTTCGATGGAGCTGCCCGCGGGAACGGTGTAAGCGGTATCGAAAACGTTGATGGCATCGTTCTTGCCCTCGAGGCACTCGAGGAAGAGTCGCGCGTCATAGGAAGTAACGACACCGTCTTTGTCAAGGTCGCACAGGAGCTGTTCGCTCTCGCTGGCGGTCTTGCCGTTGGCGATAGCCAGAATCACGGAAGCATCCTGCTTGTCGAGCTTGCCGTCGCCGTTCAGGTCATAGACGAAGGAATAGGCGGCCGACGTCTCAAAGCTGACCAGCGGGCTCAGCGCGTAAGCGGTATCGGACATATACTTCTCACCGTTCACGGTCTCAACGGCCATGGAGTTGATCTCCGCGCGGAGGCGATAAGCCAGCGCCTTCTGCGTCAGGCTGTTGATGGTGAAGGAGAATTCGTACTTGCCGTCGCGGTCGGGATCGTCGCCGAGCGTGACCTTGACCTTACCGTCGGTAGTCAGGCGGTTATCGGTCAGCAGGAAGGCCGGCGTCGTCACGGCGTTGTAAACATAGCCGAGGCCGGAGCCCTGTTTTCTGGGAGAGTAAGCAATCGATTCGCCGTTGCCCAAATCCTCGCGCAGGACGAGAGAGGTGGACATCAGCAGCGCCTGGCTCAGGGAACGAACGGTCATGCCCTGGAACTGGTTGAGCTTGTTCTCACGGATGTACTGCGCAACGACGGCAGCCATACCGTTGGCATTCGGAGCGGCCATGGAGGTGCCGGACATCGTGCCGTAGGCGCCGTCGGTCAGCGTGGACCAGATGTTTCCGCCGGGCGCGGCGATCTCGGGCTTGAGGTCGAGGTTGCCGGGAACGCCCCAGGAGGAGAAGTTGCTCGGCTCATAGCCGCCGCTGACATTCAGCACGGTGCGAATTTCGTTGGACATTGTCATCGTGCCGCTGTAGAGTCCGTCGTCGTTCTTCTCGGAGCGGTCAAGGATTTCCTTGGCATAGCTCAGCTCGATGGTAACGGCAGGATTCTTGTAGGTATAGCCGGTGAGGTTCATGTTAATGGAACCCTCAACGTTGTTGTAAACAACGATCGCAGCGGCGCCGGCAGCCGCGGCATTGTTCGCCTTCTGGAAGAAGGAGACACCGCCGCCGCGGGAGATAAGGACGACCTTGCCGGTTACATCAATTCCGGTAAAATCTTCTTCCGCGCCGTAGATATTCTCGCCGGTGGTCGGGTCGCCGAGGAAGACATAGGGATAATCCGTGCCGGTGCCCTCAAGGGAGGTATCGAGCGCGGTAAAGACATTGATCTTATACTGCTCGCCGGTGTCGGAGTAAGGAACAACAACGCCGTTGAAGCTCGGCATAACGCCTGTCAGACCGTAGTTGTTGATGGAGGCAACCGCAAGGGAGTTGCGGAACGCACCGGGCGAGCCGACGGTGTTGATCACGGTGTCGGTCGTCAGGTTGAGATATGTACCGGTGGTATTGAACTGCGCATAGCTGTACTTGTTGCCGGCGGAGATGGTAACGACGATGTCGCTGTCAACCAGGCTGGCAAAGAGCTCTTCGTAGTTGCCGTAGGTGTGGCCGGGGTTCGCGCTGCCGAGCGACAGGTTCGCGGTATCGCAGCCGAGCAGGATGGCGTCCTCAAGAGCAGCCATGTAGTCGGAGTCATACGCGCCGCCGGAGGCGCCGAAGACCTTCATCGGCAGAATCTGCGCATCGGGAGCAACGCCCACAACGCCGTTGGCCTGACGCATCGCGACGACGTCACCGTCGGCGTCCTTGCCCCAGACATAGGTGTTGGCAGTCGCGATACCGGCAACGTGCGTGCCGTGGTCGCTCTGGGAATCGTTGTCGTGCGTGACGTTCAGGTTCTCGTCAACGTAGTTGAAGCCGAACGGAATCTTCTCGTTGATGTAGAGATCCTCGGCCGTTACGCCCTTCAGGATCTCCGCAACGTGCAGACGGGGCAGCACGGCGGCGATCTCGGCGATCGTCAACAGCTTGTAGTCGCTGACGGTCTTGCCGAACTTCGCGGCGGACAGCTCCAGACCGTAGCGGAAGCAGCTCGCGTCGAAGCTGGGATGGTCGGTGTCGAGGCCGGTATCGATGATGGCGATACGGCTGCCGGCGCCGGTGTAACCATTCGCCCATGCACGGTAGGAACCGGTCATATCACCGGAGGTGCCGGTGTCGGGCTCTGCGATGACGTCGGGCTGGTAGCGGTTTTCAATGTAGACCGCACGGACGTTCGACAGCTTTTCAATCGCAGGAATCTGGTCGTAACGGACGGTGGTAGCCACGCCGTTCACGCCGATGGTGAAACGGTAGTGGACAGGCAGCTCCGTACCGACAACGCGCTCAACGGCCTGCATGGCCGTCTCCTGCTTGCCGATCAGCTTGGAGCTGTAGGCCAGAGCGTCGTCGTTTTCGGCCAGTCCGGCAGTGGAATAGCCTTTTTCGACAAGGGCTCTGTCCTTGAAGATGATGATGACTCGAAGCAGCTCATCTGCCTCGGGGGTGTCCAACACCTTGGTCTGCGAACCCGCGTTCGCCAAGCCCGATGCGTTTGCAGCCGTACTGTTGAGCTGCAAATCATAGGACTCGGACGCTGCACCGGCTACGAGCGGGATGCTCAGAAGCAGGCACAGAGCGAGAAGCACAGAAACAAGGCGCAGGACCTTTTGTTTTCTGCTCATTCGGTTCATCCTTTCCTTAATTACTCTCTTATCGAGTTTTTATATTATACCACCCCGTGAAAGAATAATCAATCGTTTGTGAATAATTATTTCAAATTCGTAATTACTCACAAGAAAATGTAAAGAAAGACCGCATCAAGCGGCCTTTTTTCGTGGAAAGTGTCCAGTGTCGTTTCAGTTTAAATGAAATTTCAGGGTCTGCAATTCTCAAAAATGGTAATACAGCCCTCATTTTTGGCGTTTGAAACGTCAAATCGTGAGCGCAGCGTCCACGATACCTCCTGTACACCCCACAGCTTTCGACACAGCCGCAGCGAAACGTTCCCACGTGCCTCGTAATTATATGCAATAAAATGAGGTACGGTCATCACATTGCCCAAGAGGTATGTCATCGCCCACAGCAGCGGCTTCGGGATCCCGATCTTCTCATGCCTCAGGTTGCAGGAAAGCTGCCCACGAATCACCTGCGGGCGGTTTTTTCTCAACCACCAAAGCACCCGCGGATCAAACGACTCGATGCAATACGTCAGCTCCGGGAAGTCGTCCAGACAGCGGCAGGTTCGGGCGGTCAGCTCTGCATAATTGGCTCCGCAGGTCTTGAGCTCGATAATGAGCGGCGCCTTTCCCGCAAACAGCGTCAGCACCTCGCGAAGCTCCGGAATCTTCTCCCGGGTGCCCTCCAGCCGATACTGCGCAAGTCCGTCAAGCGTTAAATCACAAATCCGAACGTCCTGCCCGGCCGTGCGCGCAAGGCTTTCATCGTGCATCACGGCCAGACCGCCGTCCTTTGTCAGATGCACGTCCAGCTCTGCGCCGTAGCCCGCCTCAACGGCGCGGCGAAATGCCGCAAGTGAGTTTTCGGGGATTCCCTTCGCACGGTCATGCAGACCGCGATGCGCATAATCAAAACCCGCCAGCCCGTAGAAGCCCGGCTTTCTCCGCTTGCCGCGTATCAGCAGCACCCACAACAGGAAAAGCCCTGCCGGAGCCGCCGGTATTATCCACAAATACTTCACGTTTCGTTCTCCTTTTGCAGCGCTCCAAGCAGCGCACGGATGTCGGGAAGGATCGCCGTCGGCCGCTCCGGGGAGTTCTCCGCATCCCGCTCCGTCGCTTCACCGGAGAGCACAAGTACACTGTCGATACCCGCATGTACGCCGCAGGCAATGTCCGTATATACCCGGTCTCCTACGAGCAGCGTCTGCTCCGGCGAAAAGCCGCATCGCTGCATCGCCAGAAGCGCCATTGCAGGCTCGGGCTTGCCGATAAAGCGAGGACTTCTGCCGGTCGCACGACGCAGCATCTCACAGATGCTCCCGCAGTCCGGGATATAGCCGAACTCCGTCGGGCAGGTCCAGTCCGGGTTGGCCGCCAGAAAGGGAACGCCCCTGTCCAGCAATCTGCAGGCATCGACGAGCTTCTGATAGACAAGCTCCGTATCAAAGCCGCAAACCAACAGCCCGACATCGTCTCCGGGCACGTCGGCAAGAGAAAAACCGGCGTCCGTAAGCTGGGCACGGAACGAAGCCGTCCCCAGCGCATAGATGCGCGTGCTCTGAAAACCGTTTCGCTTCAGATCGTCGATCAAGGCATCCACGGAGGTCAGATAATCCTCCCTCTGCGTCCGGATCCCGAGGCGGTGCATTTTTTCAATGTACGCCTGAACGCTCCGTGAGGAGTTGTTCGTCAAAAACAGCGTCCTTCCGCCGATGCTGCGCACATAGTCCAAAAACGCAACCGTCCCGTCAAACAGGCGGTCGCCCAAGTAGATGGTCCCGTCCATATCCAGCAGGAACAGACGTTTTCCGCGCAAAAAAGCAGTATCCAAAGCATTCCCTCCCCTGTCCGGCTCGACATATTATACACCCTTTTTTCCATAATTGCACGCATTATTTTTCCCCGGAAAAGATGTGGATAATCCAACCGCGCCGACACAAACTAGAGAGGAAAACAATACGCGGGAGGAATTTTATGGCGCACATCGGCAAGCGCAGTCTGCGCTTTGAATCGCAGCCGGCCATCGTGGCTTACGCTGCCGTTGCAGGAAAAAAAGAAAGCGAAGGCCCGTTGGGAAGCTGCTTTGACATCGTTTCGCAGGATACCTATTTTGGACAGAAAACCTGGGAAAAGGCCGAAACACAGATGCAGAAGCTCGCTATGCAATCTGCGCTGCAAAAAGCGGAGCTTCAGGAAGATTCCCTCGACGCCGCGTTTGTCGGCGATCTTCTGAACCAGTGCATCGGCTCCAGCTTTGCCATGCGCAACCTGAAGGTTCCTACCTTCGGACTTTACGGCGCCTGCTCTACAATGGCTGAGGGGCTTCTTCTGGCCGCGATGGGAATTGACGGCGGACAGCTTCATCGTGTGCTGGCGCTCAGCTCATCCCACTTCGCCGCCTCCGAACGGCAATACCGCTATCCTCTCGGCTACGGCGGTCAGCGTCCACCGACGTCACAGTGGACCGTTACGGGCGCGGGCGCCGTTATTTTGGCCGAACGCGGCGAAGGGCCTTTTCTCTCCTGCGCAACGATCGGAACCGTCGTAGATATGGGCGTCACGGATGCAAACAACATGGGCGCCGCCATGGCGCCCGCCGCTTATGAAACGCTTCGCGCGCACTTCGACGATCTGTCGCTTACACCGGAGGACTATGACCTGATCGTCACAGGCGATCTGGGGAAGCTCGGGAGCAGTATCGTACGCGAGCTGTTTGCGCGCGACGGCGTTACGCTCGGCACAGTCTATGACGACTGCGGCTGCCGTATTTTCGACCTGCAATCGCAGGACGTCCACTGCGGCGGCTCGGGCTGTGGGTGCAGCGCCAGCGTTCTGTGCGGCGAGCTGCTCGGAAAAATGCGGCGCGGCGAGCTTCGCAGGCTCCTGTTTTGCGGAACGGGAGCGCTGCTGTCTCCTCTTTCGACGCAGCAGGGGGAATCTATCCCCGCCGTTTGTCACGCAGTCGCGCTCAGCGCGGAAAGGACTTGACATGGACTATTTTAAAGCATTTGTTTTCGGCGGCGCCCTATGCGTAATCGGTCAGCTCCTCATTGATAAAACAAAGCTCACACCGGCACGAATCCTGGTCAGCTATGTCGTCACGGGTGTATTGCTCGGTGCGGTCGGACTCTATCGGTATTTTGCTGATTTTGCAGGTGCGGGCGCAACGGTTCCCCTGACCGGCTTTGGCTACTCCATCGCACGCGGCGTAAAAGAGGCGGTCGACGCCGAAGGCTTCTGGGGCATATTCACGGGCGGGCTTGGAGCAACCGCAGGCGGCATTACCGCAGCCGTTGTTTTCGGCTGTCTCGCGGGGTTGATCTGCAAGCCGAAGGATAAATAAGTGCAGTCGGGGTAAACTAGGCTCGCGGCTCAACCGCAAACCAGACAAACGGAGGAAACGGATCAATGGAAAATCGGAATCAGAATCAGCAGCAGAATCAGAACCGTCAGAACCAGAAGCAGAATCAGAATCAGCAGAATCAGCAGAATCAGCAGAACCAGCAGAATCAGCAGAACCAGAACCGCAAGTAAACAAAGTGCCCTCCCCGCCGGATGGCGGAGAGGGCATCATTTTTTATTCCTTGACAGTACCGTCGGCATTGAAGACCGGCAGCTTTTCCAGATAGATAATATCGTCCCGGCTCTGCGCGTCGCCTTCGGCGAGAATCGCCATACGACCCGCGACGATACCGCCTGCTTCCAGCACGAGCTTCTCCACGGCAGCCAACGACTCACCGGTGGAAATCACATCGTCGACAATCAGAATCCGCTTGCCGCGCATCAGCTCGGCATCCGCGGTGTCGAGGTAAAGGTGCTGCTCCTTCGCGGTGGTGATGGAGCGAACCGCAACGTCAAATACACCGGACATATACAGCTTTGCGGCCTTTCGGGCAAGAAAGTATTTATTCTGGCCGCTCTGACGCGCCATTTCGTAGATCAGCGGAATCCCCTTGGCCTCCGCAGAGATCATATAATCATACTCCGGCGCCCTTTTCAGCAGCGCCTGCGCGGTGGCGACGGTCAACTCCACGTCTCCAAAAATCACAAATGCGCCGATATACAGGTCATCCGTGACCTTACAGATCGGCAGATCGCGCGTCACTCCGGCAATCGTCATTCGATGAAACATAGGACATTCTCCTTTTCTATCGGTCCGAAAGACCTCTATTACCAATTTATTATAAGCGCGGAGAAAGCGCTTGTCAATGCTTTTTTCGCGCATAGCGCCGCAACCTCGGAGGCAAACTAGCAACGAGGTGAAGGAAATATGCAAAACGACCATGAAATGCTCAATTCCATCCGTCAGACCGCGCAGATGGGCTGCTACGGAATTCAGACTGTCCTGCCGGAATGTGAGGATCCGGAGCTGGCCGGCGCACTGCGTCAGCAGCTCAGCGAATATGCACGGCTTTTCGACGAAGCCGACCGTCTTCTTGACGCCCACGGCGGCAGGAAAAAGGACATTAATCCGATGGCAAAATACGGAAGCGCAATGACCTCCATGGTAAAGGTACGCGCCAGCCGGGACCCCGGCAGCAAAATTGCCGAGCTGATGCTTCAGGGAAATACGCGCGGGATGATCAAGAGCATCCACAACAGCAGGACGATGGAAGCGCTTGATCCGAAGGTCTCCGCTCTGTCCAACCGTCTGCTTCAGACCGAGCAGGCCAACATCGATCAGATGAAGCGCTTTCTGTAAAAAAATCTCTCCCGATGGCGGGAGAGATTTTTTATGACTTTATTACTTCGTCTTACGGGTGAACGTGATGTGAATGTCCTCCACGTCTTCGTCATCCGTCTGGGGCACGATGGTCACGACCAGCGTATCGCCGTCGAGCTGATACGCCTCACCGTCACCCTCGCTGAATTCCTCGTCGGCATCGCAGATGTAGAGCACGCCGTCCTCGGCCTTCCAGTGCTGCGGCTCCAGCTCGGTATATTCGTCAACGATCTGCTCATAAATCGCATCGGCGTCAATCGTCGATTCCAGATAGGCCTTCAGGCCACCATAGGGCTCATAAGCCGCGTCCGCCTGTTCGCGCGAAACGCCCTGAGCCTCACAGGCCTTGTAGGTCGCTTCCACAAGGACGTCAAGGATCTCAGCCATATACGCCTGAAGATCCTGCGACAGTGTGGTCTCATCCAGCTCCATTGTAGCACTCTGATCCGCGTTGAGCGTCATCGTCATACGCAGCACGACCTTGGTCTTGGGGGCGTCGCCCTCCTCCATGTAAGCGCCGAGCATCGAGTTGATCATGGCAGAGCAATCCAGCTCGCCTTCCCAAACGCTCACGAGGGGGCGCATCTCCTCGGGCAGGCCGCTGACATCCTGCGTGGGTGCGGGAGCTTCGGTCGGCTCCGAAGGCGTGTTCGTTGCCGGCTCCGCAGAAGAACCGTTGGACGGTTCGCCCGTTGGCGCATTCGAGGGATTAACCGTCGTCTCCGTCTCAGCGGGCGCGCAGGCGCAAAGCGACAGAAGCATCATTGCTGCCAGCAAAAGTGCAATCAGTTTTTTCATTGAAAAGCTTCCTTTCTTGCCGTGTTTCGCGGCGGCTATCACTCTACCACAGCTTTTGTCCCTTGTCAAGAGGGAACTCTCCTCCGGCCTCGCGCATAGACTATCAGAGAATAGATAAGGAGGTTTTTTATGCCGACAAACGGATTTTTACAGGTGCGCGTCTATACCTCGCGTGCCCAAACGCCCATTTCCGGTGCGATCATTAACGTTACGCAACGAATCAAAGGCGGTTCGCGTCTGCTTGCCTCGGAGCTGACAAACGAAAACGGTCTGACGGGGGTTCTTGCCATTGAGGCGCCCGAAGCCTCGCAGAGCCAGAGTCCCGGCAACGTCCAGCCCTGGACCAAGGTGGACATCACGGTCGATCAGCCGCGCTATGAGCGCATCCTCGTGGAAAATGTGCAAATCTTCGCCGGTGTCCTGACGCAGCAGAATCTGGAGCTGATTCCTTACGGAGAGCTGCCGGAAAGCTGGAATATGACCGAAGTGTTCGACATTTCGGATCAGCCTCTGTAACGCCATGCCGACCGTATTACCGTACATTCCGGAAACCCTCACGGTGCATCTCGGCGCGCCGAGCGCCTATGCGGCCAATGTGACCGTCAGCTTCTCGAACTATGTGAAAAACGTTGCCTCCAGCGAAATCTACCCGACCTGGGAGGAGGCCGCGCTGCGTGCCAACATTCTGGCGATTATCTCCTTTGCGCTCAATCGCGTCTATACGGAGTTCTACCGCAGCCAGGGCTACGACTTCGACATTACCTCCTCTACAGCCATTGATCAGAAATTCATCAACGGCCGAAATTACTTTCAAAGCGTTTCCCGTATCGTTGACGAGATCTTCAACAACTATCTGCGGCGTAAAGGCTTCGTCGAGCCGTTAGCGGCAAAGTTCTGCAATGGGACGACCGTCACCTGTGCCGGACTGAGCCAATGGGGTTCACAAAGCCTTGCGCAGCAGGGACTGAACTATGTGCAGATTCTGCGGCGTTACTACGGAAACAGCGTTGAGATCGTCACGGACGCACCGATTCGCGGCTACTCCCCTTCTTATCCGGGCACGCCTTTACGTTCCGGCTCCCGCGGCGTGGGCGTCGTCCAGCTTCAGGTCATGCTGAATCGGATTTCCGAGGACTATCCCTCCATTCCGCGCATCGACCCGGTCGACGGTATCTTCGGCGCGCAGACGGAACGCGCCGTGCAGCGCTTCCAAACCATTTTTAGTCTGTCGCCCGACGGAATCGCCGGGAAATCCACATGGTATACCGCCGTGCGTATCTATGTCGGCGTCAATCGCCTTTCGGAGCTGGAATCGCAGGGACAGACCTTCTACAGCTTCAACTGGCAGCTCGTCAAAAACCTGAATTCCGGTTCAACCGGCGGTCAGGTTCGGCAGCTTCAGTATATGCTCGCTACGCTCTCAGAGTATATCAATGCCATCCCGAACGTCGCTGTCGACGGTATTTTCGGTTCCCGGACGGAGGCTGCGGTTCGCGCCTTCCAGCGCTTCGCCGAACTGAGCGTTGACGGTGTTGTCGGCCCGGCAACGTGGTATGCGCTCTATGACCGCTTTACTGGCATTGTCTCGACGGCGGAAGGCATTTCGCCGCAGTATCCCGGCACACCGCTGCGTCCGGGCGATACGGATTTTGACTAGGAGGAACCATGGCAAATCAAAGCACTTCCATCTATGATCTACAGACCATGCTGCGCTGGCTGGAAACGACGGACAATCTGGCGCGCGACGGTATTTTCGGCGACGAAACCGAAGCCGCCGTCCGTGCATTTCAGAAGGAGCATCGTCTCCCCGTAACCGGGACGGCGGATCAGGAAACGTGGGACGCCGTGCGCAAGGCTTATGCAGAGGCGCAAGTGCGCCGCAACCCCGCCGAGCCGCTGCTGCTGACACTCCAGCCGAACCAGAATATTTCCAAGGGCTCGGATAACCTGCACCTCCCCCTGATTCAGGCAATGCTGTTTGCGCTCGGTCAATTCTTCCCGGAGATGCCCCGGCTCCGCATTACGGGGATCCTCGATCCGGCCACCTCCGAGGCGATTATCTGGCTTCAGGCGCTTTCCCGCCTCCCGCAGACCGGTGAGGTCGATCGCCATACCTGGCGGCAGCTTGCCAATCAGTATCGCCTGACGTTGGGCGACGGCAGCGGCGCTTTCCCGGTTCGCACCGCGCCCGAGGGTACAGATGCGCAGCGTATCTCCACCACACACGTCCAAACGGAGCAGACGCAGCCGTAACACTCCGTCCTTTTCATGTGCCACTGCGAGGAACAAAACGACGCGGCCGCATGATGATGGATGCGCAATAAAAGCCGCCATTTGGCGGCTTTTATTCTACTCCGGTGAGTGTCGATTCCCGACGGAATACGGGTTTTTGTTCTTTTTCGGCGGATCCGGCGTATCGCCGCAGCGTCTTGCCCAGCCGATCAGCAGCATCCGAAGGATGATCCCCAACAGCCACAGCACCGCAGCAAGCACCGCCCACCACAGCGACCAGCCAAGCCAGAAATGCAATCCCAACAGAACCGCAGCGGGGAGGAGCCCATCAAGGTTCCACAACAGGTTGAACAGCAGCGACGGGAAAAAGCCGCCGCGCCTCCGGATTCGTTTCATCGTTGGCGTCTCCCTTTCCTCAGGCGCAAAGCACCCGCCGCAGGGCGGGTGCTTTGCTAAAAACGTGATTGCTCAGTTTGCCTGCTTTGAAAGCAGGAGCACAAGTCGGAGCATCAGCGTGGCACACTCGGCGCGGGTTGCATTTGCAGACGGGCGCAGCGTGGCATCTTCATAGCCGCGGAACAACCCCTCGGCAACCGCCCAGCGCAGAGCCTCCGCGGAATACTCGGAAACGGCGGTATAATCGGCAAATTCTCCCAGCTCCGCACGCTTGCCGCTGTCTGCGCCAAGACGTGTCGCCAAACGGAACATCATGGTCGCCGCCTGCTCACGGGTGATGGGCGCATCCGGCGCAAAATGCGCCGTGTCGATACCGTTTGCGATCCCCTCCGTATTTGCCCAGACAATCGCTGCGGAATAGTAGTCGGTCGGCTTTACATCCTCAAAGGGTTGGTCGTTGCCGGCATCAGGGCAGCCCATTGCACGCCAGAGCACCGTAACGAACATACCGCGCGTCGTCACGCCGTCGGGCGTGAAGCTGTGCTCGTCCGTTCCGTTGAACAGACCAAGCCAGATCGCATGACGGATCTCATTGTAAGCCCAGTGGCCATGAATATCCGTATACTGCGCGTCGATCCGCTCGAAGGTTCTGAGCTTGTCGATCAGGAGCTGCACAATCTGCAGAGGATACGCCATCTCGCCCCTCTCGCCGGATGTCAGATTGTCGCTCTCAAGGAGATCGGTCAGGCCGGAAAGGTCTTCTTCCAATTGCGTGAGCGTGAGGTCGGTCTCGTCAAGAAGTCCAATACTGCCGTAGCGCTTCTTGTACAGTGCGAGCCTTTCGGCAACCCAGTTGACGCGGCCGAAAAGCGTTTCGATTTTCTCGGAATGGCGCGCAAGCAGCAGCTTTTCCGTCTCCGTCAGGTTGCCGGAATACCGAGCACAGAGCGTTCCGATATTCACAAGCAGTTCCTGCAGCCTCTGTGCATTTTCCGAGGTGACATTGCGGACGGTTATGGTTTCCAGCTCTGCGGCAATCTGCTCAAGCGCCTGTTGAACCATTTCGACCCGTTCAAGCATGTCCTGGAGATTGTCAAGTATGTAGTAGACCATTTCGGTCTCACTTTCATTCAAATGGCCGTCAAATGCCAAATCGAAAGCCTCTTTATACAGTGCAGTCAATGCGTCATACTGCGTTGTCTTAACGGAATCCACCGAATATCTCTCATATTCGTGCAGGACGTACAGCAGACGATCCGCAGTCTCGCGCAGCAGTGTGAGCAGCGCCTGCACATCACTGTGCAGCCCCTCGACCGTTTTGCGTTCGTCAACGGTCAGGTTATCGCCGTCGAGCAGACCTCCGATTCGCCGTTCCAGCTCCTTCAGTGCGCCGCGGTCAAGTGATGTAACATAGTAGTTCGGAGCCTGATAGCCCGCAACCTCGTCGGCCAGCGCAAACAGACGGGTTTGGAATTCATCGAGGAAACGCAGCAGCGCTTCGGCCTTTTCGATCAATCCCGGAACCTCCTCGCGTTCATGGTCGGACAGATTATCGCCCGCAAGGAGCTCGTTGAGCTCGGCAACCGACTGCGTGAGCGCCGCTTTATCGCTCGACTTTACGTTGCTTTCCTTCAGGACAGAGGTCAGCTCATCCGCACGATCCAGAGTTTCAAGAACCTCCGCGATTCGCGCAAGCAGCGCCTGCCCGTGGCTCTTTGCGGTCTGCAACTCGTCACGCTGCGCCGCCGTCAGGTTGGAGCCCTCCAGCAGACGGTCGGCAAGCTTGATAAAGGTCTGTATGTCGCTACCAAAGACAGAGCGAACCGTGTCAACGTTATGCAAATACAGTCCCTGGCGGAGTATATCAACCACCGTGGCGGTATTCTCGATCTTTTTAAGCAGTTCGCTGATCGCATTCTTCTTCTGCGCAAGCGTATCACGCTGCGCGCTTGTCAGGTTGGCGCCGGTTTCCAGCGCGGTAATGTCCGCGAGAAGTCGTTCAAGATCAGCTTTATCGTCCCCCGTCACGGTATCGACATCATAGCCTTCCACCGCAGCATTGATACGACTAAACTCATCCGCAATCGCGTCGATCCGGGCAAGCAGAGCCTCAATGGCCTGCTTCTTCTGCGCAAGCGTGTCGCGCTGATCGTCCGTCAGATTCGTTCCTGCGGTCAGTGATGTAAGATCGGTCAGCAGGCCGTTAAGTGCCGTCCGATCGTCGTCCGTAACCGTTTCCGGCGCATAAGCGTCCACTGCGGCACAAATGCGGTCATATTCCCTCGCAGTCGCATCAATCCGGGCAAGCAGAACCTCGACGGTCTGCTTTCTTTCCGTGAGGTTTTCCTCCTGATCCATATTGAGCTGGTTGGCATCAAGCAGGGCCGTAATATCGGCCATCAGCCGGTTCAGCGCAGTCCGGTCGTCGCCCGTAACGGTTTCAAGTGCATAGCCGTCCACCGCATTGCAGACCCGATCGACCTCCTGACGGATTTCCTCGATGCGTGCGAGCAGCTCCTCAACTCTCTGCCGCTTCTGCTGAAGCGTCTGGCGCTGCGCCGCAGTCAGGTTGGAGCCGTTCAGAAGCGCGTCCATATCGTTGCGCAGCTTCGTCAGGGCAACCGTCGAAACATCCGACACCGTATCAAGGTCCCATAGATCGGCATATCCACAATAGTCGTCAAACTTTTTATTGACGTCATCGATGCGGTTCTGCATATCGCTCAGACTCTGCGCAATGCCGTTCAACGAAGCGGTCTGCTCGGCAGTCAGGTTGCCAGTCATCTGGCTGGCGGTCAGAAGATCATTTACCTCCTTGGCAAGCGCGTCAAGCGCCTGCCGATCATCCGCCGTGACGGTATCGATAGAGTAGCCCGCCGCGCGGGCGATAATATCATTGTAGGTATCTCTGACCCTTTGGATGCGGTCGAGCCAGCCGTTGAATGTTACGACCGCCGCTTCCATCTCATCCCTTACATCAGCGCTCAGATTGCCCGCCGCAGCAAGCGTCTGCGCCGTGTCCCGTGCATCGAGGATCTCACTATAGCCAGTCTCCGACACATTATCGGTCGTGTACTTTGCAAGGACAGCCCGAACTTTCGCAAGATCATCGGCCGTCTGCTCCAACTGATCGATGAGAGACTGCGCCTTCCGGCGAAGGGATTCCAGATTCTGCTTTGTCTCTTCGGTCAACGTGTAATCGGAACTGCTCAGCACGGAAGCCAGCTCCGATTCAATTCGCCGAAGCTCGGCAAGATCGTCGGACGTCACGGTAGCAGAGCTGTAGCCGGACAGTGCCTCGGAGTAATGGCTGCAGAGGTCCTTCATTACAATGTAAAACTCGACGCGGAAGTTTTCGTAGTTTTTCGACGAGAGCACCAGCACAATGCCCTCCTGACGATTGTCCTTCGCCGCCGTACTTTGAATGAAGTTTCCGATCAGTTTCGTTCCGTCCTCGGAAACCGTCACATCGGAGAGAATACGATCCGTGCCGGACTCGTGCATGGTAACGTCGATCTTCGCACCCTCCGGCAGATTGCCGACAAGTGCATCGATCGGAATCGATATCTGCTTTCCGTTGCTCGTTTCGCGGAAAAGTGTGTAATCCCCCTTGTTCTGAAGTGCGTCCGCATCCAGCGTCGCTTTTTTGATGATAACCTTGATATTCGGCGTATCACCGACTATATCATAACGTTGTGTGGGATCCATATAAAGGACCCTGAAGTAGTAGTCTCCGGCATCGTTGCTGCCGTCAAATCTATATGTTACATAATAATACGTATCGTCCTCGGTTATGGATACTCTTGAAGCTGCGGGCCTGCGTTTGAGATAGGCAGCGGAACCATACGCATAATCGTAACCTATGAAATAGTTTATATTGGGGTCGAGGCGCGACATCGTAAAGGTAACCTCCGTGGGAACACCGTACACAATGGTGACCTCGGTCGGATCGCAGGAGATCCCGGTCCATGCCGAAACCTCAAATACCGGTACGAGTGCCGCGACCATACAAAGTGCCAGCAGCAGTGCCAGTGCTCTGCGCAGGCGGGCGGGCGGGTGTAAAAAGCGTTGTTTCATTTGTTTATCCATCCTTTCGTCCCGTGACCGCAAAAACGGCCGATCTTTCCAACAAGTTCATTATACAGTATAATTTCATTTTCCGATACGGGAAAACGTCACTTATAAATGTAAAAAAAACATGAACACCGCGCGCATTTTTTGATTCCGACAAGCGGCGGCGCAAACAATGGCGGTAAAATGTTGGATTGTTTTGGGAAAAGCCGTCTGAAAATAGGGCAAATTGGTCGCAATGTATGTTGTATCGCCCACTGCACGGTGATATACTACCTCCACAGAAATAAGGAGGCAGCGCATGCATGAAGGTTTTAATTTTGAGCTGCGCGACCGGACAGGGACACAACAGCGCCGCCGCAGCCGTCGCCGAGGCGTTGGAGCGCCGGAAGGCGGAGTACCTCCGCGCCGACCCGCTGGATCTTCGCAGCGACAAGGCTGCCCGTCGCGCCGCCGGACTTTATAGCGGCATTATGAAAAGGGCGCCCGCCGTATTCGGCGCGATCTACCGAGTAGGGGGCTGGTACAGCGCCACCCGCATCATTTCACCCATATATCTCTACAATGCCACCTATGCTCGGCGGCTTGCCGATTATCTGTACGAAAACCGTATCGATGCCGTGGTCTGCACGCACCTGTACGGCATGGAATCCATGACCGCCGTCCGGAAGCGCTGTGGACTTCACGTCCCATGTTACGGCGTTCTGACCGATTATACCTGTATTCCCTTCTATCGCGAGGCAAAGCTCGACGCCTATCTGATCCCGCACGAGGCTCTTCGCGCGGAAATGTGCAGAAACGGGATCCCGAATGCACGCATTACGGCTACGGGAATTCCCGTCAGCGCACGATTTTCCCGCGAACTGTCTAAGGAGGAAGCGCGTGATGCGTTAGGACTTCCCAAAGAACAGCCGATGATCCTGCTCATGAGCGGCGGCGTCGGCTGCGGCAGCCTAAGCGAACTGTGCGGCGAGCTCTTGAAGCAGACGGACGAGTGCTGTCTTTGCGTCCTGACCGGCCGCAACGAGTCTCTGCAATTGGAATTGGAGGCCATATACTCCGGCAACACGCGCGTGCGCATTCTTCCGTTCACCGACCGTGCATGGCAATATATGAAAGCCGCCGACGCCGTGATTTCCAAGCCCGGCGGCCTGAGCAGCACCGAAGCCGCCGTTGCCCGTGTGCCGCTGGTGCATCTGCTGGCCTATTCGGGTTGCGAAACCGAAAACGCCCGCTTTTTCTCCACGCTGGGTGCGTCCGTCCATGTCAAAAGCGTTGCGGAGGCTGCGCAGGCCGCATGGCGGATGGTGCGTGAACCGGCGTTTGCGGACGCCGTTCGGCAGCGGCAGCGGGAGAATTTCCCGCTCGATGCCGCCGACCGGATTGCAGCGCTTGTTGCAGGAGGAGTGCGATGAACTACGGCATACTTGCCTGGCTGTTCCGGATCGTGCTCGGCTTTCTCTCCGGGAGCGTCATGTACTGCGCATTCTTGCCGAAGCTGCTGTGCGGCAAGGATCCCGCCGCTCTGAGCGACGACCGAAATCCCGGTGCAGCCAACGTCTTTACGCACTGCGGTGTTGTCATCGGGCTTCTGTGCCTGCTTCTGGATCTGCTTAAGGGCTTCGTTCCGGTCTGGTTTGCCGCAAAGGCGCTCGATACTCGTAACCTTGCGTTTGCGCTCGTGATGCTCGCCCCCGTGCTGGGGCACGCCATTGCACCGCTGAATCATTTCCACGGCGGCAAATGCATTACCGCCTCCTTTGGCGTGCTGCTGGCCGTATTGCCGCAGACCCGTGCGGTGTTTTTCCTTGCGGGACTGTATATTTTCTTTGCCGCCGTCGTACGGATGCGTTCCAACCGCCGCATGAGTATTCTTGTATTCGGCCTTTTCGGCCTATGCGCCGGGCTGTTCCTTCTTCTGACAGGCCGCGCAAGCCTTGCTCTCGGCTGTGCGGCAGTTTCGACTACAGCCATTGCCCGCCATTCGAAATTCTTTGCCGTCATTTCAAAAACGCGGAACGCCTGAAGTGCGTTCCGCGCTTTCCTCATAAAATCAGGGGGCGCCCGTATGGGCGCCCCTTTGCTGTTTAGTTTGCGTTATCCAGGAAACGGATCATGATGACGGCAGCTTCGGCACGGGTTGCCAGAGCATCCGGACGGAGCGTTCCGTC